>JASCXY010000181.1 GCA_030012235.1 Balneolaceae bacterium ANBcel3
GGGGTTACTTCTTTTTATTGGGGGGTTGTTTACTAGTCAAGCGGAATCCGTTATGCTGTCTGGTGGAAAGCATAACGGATTTCCTGTAATAAAGAACTATTCATCCGAGGAGTATGATAGACATATCCAAAATCTGGCGGTTACATCGGATTCTGACGGAATAGTTTTTATAGCGAATATGACCGGTGTTCTTCGATTTGATGGGGTTAATTGGTCTTTCATTGAATTGCCAAATTTGAGTGCCCTGAGTATCTCATCTGATGACAAGGGAATTGTCTTTGTGGGTGGAAACGGAGAGTTTGGACATCTGGTAAAAAGAGCAACAGAAAACCCCTATGTAAAGGAAATCGTGTTTGAATCTCTTTCAGAGGGCTTGCAGGATACGTTAAATATCGGAATGATATGGAATACGCTTTCACACGATGGAGTGGTTTATTTTCAAGATAGAAACCACGTCTTCCGGTATGAGGAAGGAAAGCTTACCACCATTCAGGCTACCTCACATTTTATAAATATATTTAAAGCACAAGATGCGGTATATGTCCGGGAGCATGGAATCGGAGTCAGAGAAGTTACGGAAAACGGGCTTGTTGACTGGGAATATGGATCTTTGTTTAGAGAAAGATCCATACAGGCTTATCTTCAAACCACATCCGGTGATGTAGTCTGTTCCTTTTTGGAATGTTTTCATTTTGATCGGGGGCAGATGACCGAATTCACATCTGAAGCAGCCGACTATTTAAGAAAATACAATATCCATGAAGCTCTTCTTCTTTCCGACGGTACCATCGCTATAGCAACGAGAAACGGAGGCGTGGTTCATCTGCAGAAAGACGGGCGATTAGCCGGAATTTACACCAAGGATCATGGATTGGCCAGTAACACGGTTTTTGGCTTGTACGAAGATGTCGAAGCGGGACTTTGGGTGGCAACCATCAATGGGATCTCGCGCCTTGAACTGCAATTGCCCCTGCGAAGGTATGATCAGCGTTTCGGAATCCATGAAGTAATTTTAGGAATGACCCGTTTTAAAGATTCCTACTATTTTACGGCACCGGGAGGTATCTATCAGATGTCTGAAAACGGGACCCTTTTACTTCACGATAACATTCGTACTTGCCGGCAAATCTATGTCGTAGAAGAGCAGCTTTACGCATTGTGCTCAGATCGGCTGGTTCAATATCATGAGGGCAGGTTTCGGAATCTTTCCGGTTCGGAATTTGCACATAATGTGGTGTTTGATTCGGCAACCCGGGGAGTGGCCATACATGAAACGGGAATCACCGTTTTTGAAATCAATGAAAGTGCTATTGAGAAGCACTATCAAATCATGGATGCATCTGTCCGGTCCAGGTCTGCCATTGCGCATGAAGACATCTACTGGATTGGAACATCGGAGGATGGCGTTTACCGGTTGCAGCTGGAAATGGAGGAAAATGAAATTACCGGCCATTTATTAAAAAACTATGTTACCCATCAGGATAATGATACCGGAAGGAACAATGCATTTGTCGTTCAGCTTAGAGGAGAACCGGCCATATTGACCTGGGAAAAAGGAATTCTTCGCTACGATGAGCAGGCAGACTCCCTGTATAAGGATACCGAAAGCTGGAATCGGTTTAGTGATCCCGGCCATCAATATTTTCGAGCGGTTGAAGATGATATAGGCGGAATATGGATGCAGACTCAAGAGGGGATTATGGCTGATATTCCTTGCTGCCCGGAACTCGAAAGAGTGACCAACGCCGTGTTATCCCGTATCCGGGATCGGCAGCTTAATAGTATGTACTGCGACCCGGCAGGCTATATCTGGTTTATGACCGATCAGGGGCTGATTCGAATGGAAACCGATCATCACTATGAGTATCAGGAAACGTTTTTTACTTCTGTTGCTAACATCAACTCAAGAAGAGATACTCTTTTGGTTAGCTATCCCGGCGATGAGCCATATGTGTTTCCTTATGAAAACAATGAATTACGGTTTACCTTTTTTGCGGCTACGTATAATGACCCTGAGATGAGTGAATTCAGAGTAAGACTGGAAGGCTTTGACTCTGAATGGTCCGATTGGTCCGGAGAAACCTGGAAAGACTACACCAATATACCGGAAGGCTCGTATCGGTTTTTGGTTCAAGCCAGAAATGTGTATGGGGTAATTAGCTCATCCCGTCCGGTGTTGCTGGTGATTCAGCCACCCTGGTACCGAACCTGGTGGGCCTATATAACCTACTTCCTTCTTTTTTCCGGAATTCTTTATCTGGCTCACTGGATTCGTCTTCAGCAGCTTCTTCGTATTGAGCGGATCAGGAATAAAATTGCAGGGGATTTGCACGATGAAGTGAGTGCGACGTTGAGCAGTATCTCGTTTTTTGCCCAGGCAATAGGCCCTCAGAAGCTGGAAGGAGGGCGGGAACGGTTTATTGAGCTGATTAAAGAAAGTGCCGGAGATGCAAAGGAAAAAATCAGCGATATTGTGTGGGCAATTAACCCGGAACACGATGACTGGAGGTCGTTTTTGTCCCGGTGCAAGCGTTATGCCTCGGATCTTTTAGAAAGCAGCAACATGAAATACACCTTGCGTATTGATGAAGAGATACCGGGAAAACTGGATATGCAGCTACGGCAGCATTTATGGCTGGTCTATAAAGAAATGTTGACCAATACCGTTCGTCATTCAAACGCCACTCATGTACACGTTGTTCTTCAATATTCGGGTGGGCGGCTTACGCTGGCCGTCCAGGATAATGGTTCCGGTTTTGAAAAGGAAAGGCCCGATGGAGATGGCCTGAGAAATATAAGGAGCCGTGCGAAAGAGATCGGGGCGGAAATACAAATAGAATCGGAACAGGATATGGGGACTCGTTGTGTCCTCAGCCTGAACTATTAAGAACTACACGATTATGCGGTGTGTATAAGGTCTTCTACGGGTACTTTATATGCAAGGTGTGATGTATTGATGTATTGAGGAAAAAAATGAGTAAAAGTGTGATACATGTAGGAATCATAGAAGACAACCGCTTTATGCGAAATGGATGGGAAACCTTCATTGGCTTTGAAGAGGACATGAATGTGGTTGCCAGTTTTGGTTCGTGTGAAGATGCCTTTATCTCCGATAAACTGGGATCCATAGATCTGATGATCATGGACATCGGGTTACCCGGGATGAATGGTATTGAAGGAGTTCAGTCCCTGAAAGAACACTATCCGGATATGATAATCGTCATGGCTACCATTTTTGATGATGATCAACATATCTTTGATGCGCTTAAAGCAGGTGCTGTCGGTTATCTGATGAAGAAAGTCACTCCGGAAGAACTGGTGAATGCTATTCGCGACGCCTATAACGGAGGATCACCGATTACCCCCAATATTGCCCGAAAGGTGATTAATACATTTCATCAGGCCGGAGATGATAATGATTTAAATGATCGGGAGTTGGAGATTCTGCAAAATCTTGCAACCGGATCTTCGTACAATGCCATAGGAAAAAAAATATTCCTGTCCGTGGATGGTGTCCGGTATCATATTCGAAATATATATCAGAAACTTCAGGTTCATTCCCGTTCTGAAGCTATTGCAAAAGGCATTACCAAGCGATTGATAGATCCGGATATACGTGAAAAGTAGTCTGGAGCTATTATGAAGACCTCGAATACGAAAACCCTGTATTTATGATCGAATACAGGGTTTTTTTTTTGATAATAGGCAGCTTTTTCCCATATTCTAAAATTGGATCCATGAGCTATCTGCGAAAAAAGCACTTAACATAGCTTCATCGGTCGCTTTTATTGGATGGAAGCCGGTGACATGGTTATGTACGAAGTCAGAAGAGGCAGGAGATCTGCCTGACAGTATCCGAATCATTTGTCAAGGCCATGTATACCAGCCCCGAATTCTTTACGAAAAAACAAAAAAATATGACACGTAAATCAGGTTTAATGAATGCAACGGCCCCGCTTTTGCTCGTATGTATGCTTCTTTCATCGGTGGCTTTACAAGCGCGGGCCGAACAACCGATGCCCCCCGTTCAGCTGGCTTCGGTTCAGCAGGTTGGGGCAACCGTACTTTCAGAAGACGGCGCCTATGTGGCTTTTACTAAAATCATTCCTGCCGATCCGCTTAAAGAAAATGAACGCGCATCACAGGAACTATACTTATATCACGTTGGTGAAGACCGCATAGTGAAAGTCGAAACCGAGGCTCGTATCTCTCAACTGGCTCAGCGGCCGGGAAAGGGCACGTTCTCTTTTGTAATGAATACAGAAGACGATGATCATGGCACCTTGTATGAATTGAGGCCCGACAGGCAGCGTATTGAGCGGGTTTATGCCCATACTTCCGGAATACTTTCCTACGAATGGCATCCGTCCGGGGATATGTTATCGGTGATTTCCCGTGAGGATCTGAATCTTCCCGAAAACCCGTTGCCCTATGAGCCGGATGTCTACGAGGAATATCTGCCAAACCGGGAAGGATATCTGGTGGAGCTCAGAAGAAGGAGAAGTGCGCGTGTCCAACCCATCGCTGTGGAAGGAAGCATCTATGAAATGAGCTGGAGTCCGGATGGAAACCGCCTGGCCATTTCAGAAACACCAACCCCGCATATCGATGATTATTACATGTTTCAAAAAGTCCGGATTATTGATCGTGAAACCGGCCGGGTAGTTGCGGACATCGATAACGAAGGAAAACTGGGACAAATTACCTGGAGCCCGGATGGAAGCAAGATCGCATTACGAGCCGGAAACAGCATTCATGATCCGATTGACGGCCGAATTATGGTGGTCAGCGCAGACGGAGGTACCCCCGT
>JASCXY010000182.1 GCA_030012235.1 Balneolaceae bacterium ANBcel3
CAGAATCCGGGGGAAGCAACCACGGGAAATATTCAGGAGAACTCCGCCGGCTTTCTTTTGTTTGTTGAACATCCGCATGTCTATACATTGGGAAAAAGTGCCAACATCAAGCATCTTTTGTTTTCTGAGGAAGAGCTTTCCAAAAACAAAGTCGAGGTAATAAAAAGCGATCGGGGCGGTGACATCACATATCATGGGCCGGGTCAATTGGTAGGGTATCCTGTATTGGATCTGGAGTATTTCAACATGGGTGTGGGATCGTATATCCATCAGCTGGAAGAGGTCATCATCGGATCGCTTTCAAAATATGGAATTTCAGCCGGTCGCATTGCTTCAAAAACGGGGGTTTGGGTAGACAACAATAAGATTTGTGCCTTTGGCATAAAATGCTCCCGTTATGTGTGTATGCATGGGTTTGCCCTTAATATTTTTCCGGAGCTGCGTTTTTATCAGGGGATCATTCCCTGCGGGATCTCTGACGGCGGGGTAACCAGTATCGAAAAGTTGACAGGAGTTAAAAAAAATATGAACCAGATACAGGATACCATCGTTAACATATTTGAGGATCGTTTTGAAGTAAAAGCGCTCATGGAACCGGCCATTTCGGAGTGGCTAGACGGCCCATAAAAAAGAGTTCAATAATTGAATATGGAAGTGCTTATTTTATCAGTTTTTAAGTAAGCCTGTCAATCAGACATTATCAACATTCATGCGCAACGAAGATCAGCAAAAAAGTTTTACGGAGCTCGTTAAAGAGAGTTCAGCCGGTATTCCCTGTAATGGTGGAACTGAAACCGCGGAGAAGGACACTCAGGCTGTGCGAAAAAGAAAGCCGGATTGGCTTCGCTCTGAGATACCTGGTGGAAAGACCTACAAAAAGATCTCGGATATTATCCAGGATAATTCATTGCATACGGTGTGTTCGGAGGCGCGGTGCCCCAATATGGCAGAATGCTGGAATGCCGGAACCGCTACGTTCATGATCCTGGGCGATGTTTGTACCCGATCTTGTGGTTTTTGTGCGATTAAAACGGGCCGGCCGCCGGAAGACCTGGACTGGGATGAACCCGCCCGCGTGGTTGATGCGGCCCGGTTAATGGATCTGAAACATGTAGTTATCACGTCGGTCAACCGTGATGAAAGAAAAGATGGGGGCGCACCTATCTTTGCAGATGTCATATATCGGTTACGTGAAGCGATTCCGGGAGTCACTATTGAAGTATTAATACCGGATTTCCGGGGTATTTGGAGTGCGTTGGATATGGTGCTGGAAGCCAGGCCGGAGATTTTAAACCATAATCTGGAAACCGTTCCCAGGCTTTACAGAAGAGTTCGTCCTCAGGCTAAATACCAGCGTTCTCTTGAGTTGCTGGATATCTCTGTAAAAAGGGGAATGCGTACCAAAACAGGAATTATGGTCGGACTGGGGGAGTCTAAGGAGGAAGTGTTAACTCTTATGGATGATATAGCTTCGATCGGGGTTCATATTATGACCATAGGACAGTATATGCAGCCAACCCGAATGCATTTGCCGGTTGAGGAATATGTGCATCCCGATGTTTTTGCATTCTATAAAGAGGCAGGAATGGAAAAAGGGATTGAACACGTTGAAAGCGGGCCGTTTGTACGGTCATCGTATCATGCAAAAGATCATTTGGCCGTTGAGTCATAATTTGTATCTCAAAAAGTAGTATTTTTACACGCTCTGTCGAGATGGTGTAGAACACGGGTTTAGGCTTGTTGTGTTGGTTTTTTAAACGGTTTACCCTCTTTTTTTCTTTTTTTAATTATTTTAATGGTTTTTAAGCTGGTTGCGCAGGAGATTTTATGTTTTCGTTTCTCGTTATTGTGATACTAAGTTATTTGCTGGGGTCCATTCCAAGCTCGGTATGGGTAGGTAAGCTGTTTAAAGGGGTTGATATCAGAGAGCATGGGAGCGGAAACGCGGGAGCGACCAATACGTTTCGAATTCTTGGCTGGAAAGCCGGGGTTGTAGTGGCACTTATTGATCTTGCAAAAGGGTTTACGGCGGCATACTACATCAGTCAGATTGGATATTATACAGGAGATGTCCCTGTTGCCATTGGGCGTTGGGAAACCGAAGTGTTTATGCAATTGATTGCCGGGGCAGCCGCTGTGGGTGGTCATATGTATCCATTGTATGCACGATTTAAAGGAGGAAAGGGAGTTATAACGGCGGCAGGAATGCTGTATGGTATCGAGCCGATTTCAATTTCATTGGCGATTACCGTGTTTTTGATCATACTTTTTACTTCGAAGTATGTTTCCCTTGCTTCGGTGCTGGCAACGTTTTCTTACCCGCTTTTTTTACTCTTTCTGAAATATGGGGCAGGCCTGCCCATAGACGGGAGTCTTATTGTGATAAGTGCTGTGGTAGCCGCATCCATCATTATCAAACATCACGCGAATATTAAAAGATTATTGGACGGTACCGAAAACCGGATACGCTCTTTTAAGCCGGCAAAGGGAAAGCTCAACCGGGAGCAGGCACAAGAAGAGTGAAAGAAGAAGAGTGTATCCGCATAAGAGAAGCCGCTGTTAAAAAAAGGTACATGGATGGTGATAATTTTGTATCATCTGTTCAGTACCACATATGGGTCGTCTGTCTAATATCATACAGAATCAAATAAAAGCAGATGAAAACAAGTATCATTGGCGCTGGAAGCTGGGGCACAGCGCTATCTTTATTGTTGGCGGAAAACGGTCACGATGTGACTATGTGGGCAATGGAAGAACAGATTGTCACCAACATCAATAAATATCACAAGAATGGTGTTTTTCTCCCGGAAGTACGACTTCCGAAGCGAGTTACAGCTTCGTCTGAAATCGAGGACGTCGTAAAAGGCAAGGATCTGATTGTTTTTGCGACCCCCTCGCATACCATCAGAGAGATGGCTGAGAAAGCCCGCCCTTTTTTTAAAGGTACCGAGCGCGTGGTGTCGGTATCAAAAGGAATTGAAATGGATTCCTTCCTGACAATGAGCCAGGTGCTTTCAGATGTTTTGAGTGAGGTGCTATCTGATGATCAGATTGCCGTTTTATCGGGTCCCAGCCATGCGGAGGAAGTGAGCCGAAAAATGCCCACCACCGTGGTTTCCTCATCAAATTCAAAGCAAACGGCCCTTTATGTTCAAAAAATGTTCATGACACCAAAATTCAGGGTTTATGTGAACAGAGATATCATGGGTGTAGAAGTATCGGGAGCCGTGAAAAATATTTTGGCTATTGCTGCTGGTATTGTGGATGGCGCTTGCTATGGAGATAATGCGAAGGCCGCATTGATAACCCGTGGCCTTACAGAAATGAGGAGGCTGGGAATCCGCCTTGGTGCATCGCAGGATACGTTCTCAGGGCTGACCGGCGTGGGAGATCTTATCGTAACATGTACCAGTGTACACAGCCGGAACCGCAACGTAGGATACCGTATAGGAAAGGGCGAGAAGCTGAAAGAGATCATTTCATCGATGAATATGGTAGCAGAAGGGGTTAAAACGACTAAATCTGTCTACCTGTGGGCACAATCACTTCAGGTAAATATGCCGATTACAGAGAAAGTATATCAGGTGCTTTTTGAGGATATGGCCCCTTCCGATGGCGTTCATGCACTGATGACCAGAGATCCAAAAGAAGAAGTCATATTTTAATAGATTCTTCGTTATCTTTTCTTAAATGTTCTTTTAGCTTCCATCAGATCCTGAGGATTATGAATCATAATACCCCGATCCGAAGCGCAATGAGCTTGCGAGATCTGAAAAACCTGATTCGACCCGGAGAAGGCCTGTCATTAGAGTTTAAGCGATCTATTTCATCCCCGGAAAAGATTGCGCGTGAAATTGCCGCTTTTGCCAATACACATGGGGGGCACCTCATTGTCGGAGTGGATGATAACGGCTCTATTATCGGAGTTGAAAGCTATCATGAGCAGGATTTTTTCCTGGAACAGGCCGCACAAGACTTATGTACACCTGCCTTGAAATATCGGATGGAAGTGATTCCTTACTACGATAAAGAGGTTCTGGTTGTTTACTTTGAGGAAGCAGACAAGAAGCCCGTCATCGTGAAAAACGGGCAAGAGGACGCGGTATTCGTTCGGATTGGTGATCAGAGCACACGCGCCAGTGATGAAGTAGCTGAAATTCTTCACAACCAAAGCTCCGACAATGGAATTACATTTGAATACGGTAAAAATGAGCAGAAACTATTCCGGTATCTGAATGAATATCCCAACATTACTGTTGATCAATACGCAAGCCTTGCAGATATAAGGCGCAAACAGGCATCAAGAATCCTGGTCGATTTAACCAGCCTTGGAATTTTAAGGTTGTTTACTAAAAACCAGACCGATTTCTATACGTTGGCTGTTTCTCAGTAGTGTTTTTGCGAACCGTTGGACCTGTTTTGTAATTCAAGTTATGAACGTACCCGAAACAACCGCTCTGTTAACAGAAAGAGCGGCACAACAAGTAAAAAATATTATTAAAGAAGAAAAGGTTGAAAGCGATAAAGTTCTGCGTATAGCGGTAAAAGGCGGTGGATGTTCAGGCCTTAGTTATGAGCTGGGTTTTGATGTGCCCACAACCGCTGACCAGATGTTTGAGTCACACGGTGTAAAGATCGCCATAGATAAAAGACACTTGCTTTATCTTGAAGGCCTTTCTGTAGACTTCCGGGACGGCCTGGATGCACGGGGTTTCATGTTTGAGAACCCCAATGCAACCAGTACATGCGGATGTGGAACGTCCTTTAGTGCCTGAACCGGAGACTATAGAGCAAAA
>JASCXY010000183.1 GCA_030012235.1 Balneolaceae bacterium ANBcel3
TTTTATTTTGGACGGATCCACCGGTTTGGCCATGAAGTCGTCCATTCCGGCAGTCATACATTTTTCCTGCTCCTCTTTGAACGCTCCGGCGGTCAGGGCAATGATGGGAACATGAGCGCCGCTCTCTTTTTCCAGTGTACGAATCTGTTTGGTGGCTTCCAGTCCGTCCATTTCCGGCATTTGCACATCCATGAATATCAGATCCGGTGCTACTTCGCTCATCATCCGCACAGCCTCAAGTCCGTTGGCCGCTTCATACAGAACCGCACCAGGACATATTTTGCTAATAAGAGCTTTGATCATCATCATATTCATTTCTATATCCTCGGCGATCAGTATGTTGACACTTCCGCAGAAACTCGGCGGTAATTCCGGACTTTTTGCTGCGACGGTCTCTTTTACACGGTGGCCCGGATCATGTACCTGGCACAGGTACGCATGCAGATCGTGGCCCTTGACCGGCTTGGTCAGCCTGAATCGGATGCCCAGTTCCTCGCATTTTTTGTGCAGTTCTGCGTCGTCCGATGAAGAATGCAACAATAGGACCGGTTGCTTGTCAGCGGTAAGTTTCAGCTTTTCACGAATCAGACGGATGGTTTCAAGCCCATCCATATAGGGCATGTTGTAATCGCAGATGATGACATCAAAAGGGTCTGATGTTTCCAGCAGCTTCAACGCCGTCAGCCCGTTGTCGCAGGATTCACTCGAAACGTTCCAGTTAGCCAGCATATCTTCAAGAATGAGGCGATTATTGGCATTGTCGTCAATAATCAGACAGCGTTTGATCTGTTCAAGAGAGCATGTGTCGATACGGTCGCCATCCTTCATCTCCGTAACTATTTCAAAGTAAAATGTGCTTCCTTTGCCCAGTTCGCTGTCTGCCATAATCTTACTGCCCAGTTCTTTGGCAATCATATCGGAGATAATCAGCCCCAGGCCGGTGCCGCCAAATTTTCGGGTCGTGGAACTATCGGCCTGAGAGAACGCCTTAAACAGTTTGCTTTTTTGCTCTTCGGTAATGCCGATGCCGGTATCGCGTACATAGAACGAGAGTTTCCCCTTACCATCCTCCAATGCTTCATACTGAACTTTCAGCTCCACTTCGCCTTTTTTAGTGAACTTCACCGCATTTCCCAAAAGATTTGCTAAAATCTGTTTCAGTCGTATCGGGTCTGTTACCGCAAAACGGGGCATGGACTGGTCAATATGCAGAAGAAGCTCCAAATCTTTCTGCCCTGCCTGATATTTAACGATATCAACACTGTTTTCCAAAAGCTCTATCATATCGGTTTTTATCATCTCCAGATAAAGCATACCCGCCTCTATCTTGGAAAAGTCCAAAATATCGTTGATAATACCCAGAAGCGTATGGCCCGATACATTGGCATTATTCACATACTGTTGCTGTACCGATGTGAGGGGGGTATTTTTGAGCAAGTCGGTAAACCCGATAACCCCGTTTAACGGAGTGCGGATTTCGTGACTCATATTGGATAGGAATTCAGATTTGGCACGATTGGCCGTTTCGGCGCGATCCTTGGCATCATTCAACTCCTGCATGACAACCTTCAGCTCCATCTGGCGACGAATAATCATAACCAACAATAGCGATATTACTGCAAAGACCAGAAACCCGCCAATAATTTCCCAGCGATACTGTGCCCAGAGATCCGTCATGGAAATTTCAGCTGTTTGGTCATAGGGCGGAAGGCGTAAGTCGCTGAGCAGCGCCGCAACCGGCTGATAGTCAAGCGGGATTGTGAACCCGGTAATACCAATCTGGTTAGCCACTTCGCCATTATGCGGCAATCCCAGTATGGCCGTAGCGAACCGGCGCGCAAGTTTTTCATCCATCCATGGCATTACCGCTAATGGCCATTCAGGATAGAGACGCGTAGTCACCTGGAAAGGAAACGGGTCGAAAGCTCTTGGATTAATCACCTTCAGCTGATCAGGATCCACTTTCCCCTGCAAGATCATGGATTCTATGACACCTGTTCTGACAAATGCTATATCCACCTCATTGGCCAAAACGGCATCAATAGCTCTGTCCTGTGGTTGCCCCGTTTCAATAATGTCTAAACTTCGGAACAGTCTCTCACTCCGCTGCTTAAGTTCCCGGGCCTGCATTTGGAAACTTCCAAGTGAACGTGTATTACTAGTGGCAATGCGAAGGCCGCGCAAATCATCAATACATTCAATATCATGCCTGTCAGCTCGTGTCGCTATAACACCACCGAACTGAGCCAGTGCGTACGGACCATCACGTTCTACCAGTGTCGCCAGCGGTGAGAGCAATCCATCGCGATAAGAAAGAAGGATATAATGAGAGGGCTGAGTCAGCACTACATCCACCCGCTTCTCTTTTACAGCCAGCTCCAATTCAGGATACGTGAGAGGCTTAAGAATAATTTTGTAGTCCGGGATGGCAATATTAAGTTAGTCTAACAGGGGCTGCCACTTGGCGGCAACCTCATTTTTTGGTCGAAACGATAAAACAGCAAAATGGACTGTATCCTGCAAGGCCGTTGAAACTATCGAAGCGGGATCGGCCGGAACGGTGGTTTCATTAATGCCCGCTTCCACACCACCGACAGCCAGAAGCACTAGAATTGCCGTCAACCATAGTATCCATCGTTTCGGAGTCGGTATGTGTATGACGGCCGATTTGTGCATTGCAAGATCAATAAATGGTGCTTTCTTTCATGTGAAGTACTACGCTGCAACTTTTAGTGTTGGGAGTATTTCAAAAAGCTTGTCGTTCACTTAAAGCTTTATCTTGGATAAGGTAATTAATTAAGATTACAGTTCCACTCTGTATCGCCGGGGTGGATGGCTGAACGATCGTATTTCAAAGTTACATTTTGGAATGTTATCGGCCAAAAACCATGTTGCTTTATTTGAATCAAGAAGATTCGGATAAACCGGGTTTTCGGAGTTCATCATCACACTGAATGTTCATTTCAAAACTGGATGAAGTTTTTTTCTCGTTTACGGTGCTTGGTATGAAAACAAGCAGTCTTAACTCTTCATCATTCTGTTGGGAATCAGGTTATAGAAGATATTTTTTACTTGTATCCACGCTGAAGTCGGGTTTGGGAAATACGAACTCGTTTAGTTAGTCAACTAAATGCAAGGTGCAATAAAATCCTTGCTGAAGCCTGAAAAACTGCACTTTAAGAGAAGAGCTCAGTATTAAGTAATGATTTTATGGATCCCACTTTTAGAGTAGAAATTATCTCATAAAACAATATCAGCCGATCTTTTTAATCGATAACCACCATTTCACTGGCATTGGATCGGGAGAACTGCTATCGTATGACAAAGATTTGCGGGCCGCTGCTCGCTATGGTAACAGGGATATGATATGAATTTGAAATCAATAACCGTCTTTTTGTTTATGCTGTTGGTTACTGCCGGGAGTGGTGCCCGTGCGCAGGAAACCCCGCTGAACAGGGAGGCCTTTCAGCGTACGGTACAAGGAAAAGAGTCCGATCTTTTTTTTCTGAATAATAGCCGGGGAATGGAGGTGGCAATTACCAATTACGGTGGTCGTATTGTTCGATGGACGGCTCCGGATAGACATGGATCGTATGAGGATGTCGTACTGGGTTTTGATGCTCTGGAGGGATATAAACAAGCCAGCTCTCCTTCTTTTGGAGCAACCATTGGCCGATATGCAAGCCGGATTGCCGAAGGGCGTTTTTATCTGGATGGGGAGGCGTTTAACTTGCCGGTTAATGTTCCTCCGAACCATCTGCATGGGGGATGGGAAGGCTTTTTTAACGTTGTTTTTGATGCCGAACAATGGAGCGAGCGCCATTTGCGGCTGCGCTATGTTTCTCCGGATGGGGAAGCCGGATATCCGGGCAATTTGTCGGTTCAGATTCAGTTCACTTTGACAGAAAACAATGAATTGAAGATCGAGTACGTGGCATCGACCGATAAACCGACGGTGGTGAGCCTCTCGAATCACACCTATTTTAATCTGGCGGGAAAGGATGCCGAAACGATGTATGGGCACCGGCTTTATATTCATGCCGACCGGTATACTCCGGTTGATTCGGTGATGATTCCTACCGGAGAAATAACTCCGGTAGATGGTACTCCTTTCGATTTCCGGGAGCCCACGTTCATGGGTGAATACCTGGAAACGATGCACCCGAAACTTGCTTCAACACGAGGATATGACCATCACTGGGTACTCAACAGAGAAAACGAGTATCAGCTTGTAAAGGCCGCCGTACTCTATGAACCGGAGTCCGCACGAAAGCTTGAAATTTTCACTACGAAACCGGGCCTTTATCTTTATGGAGGGAATTTTTTCCCCGGTACCGATAAGGGAAAAGGCGGAAGATTGATTAAGGCTGGTAGTGGATTATCGTTGCTCCCCCAGTATTTTCCGGATGCTCCAAACCGGCCGGAATTCCCTTCGGCACGGCTGGATCCGGGAGAATGGTATCATGAAATGACGATATACCGCTTTTCCACCGGGCCATAGAAGTTTTTCAGAATCCATCATAGAAAAGGCAAGCGGACCATTCCATCGAAGAGGGGATAACGGACTGGAGAGGGGATCAAAAGAAGCTGAAATCTTGCACGCAACGATAACGGCGTTCATTCAGGCCTGCTCTTATCTGATAGCTGTGACGTGTGGGGGCTTAAAAAAGTCCCGCGACTCGTTTCGTCATGCGTGCGAACAACGAGCCACGGGTTTTAAAAAAATTAATCGTGAAACGGGTTAAGTCCCATAGAATACCAGGCAAAAGCATAGCGGTC
>JASCXY010000184.1 GCA_030012235.1 Balneolaceae bacterium ANBcel3
GTCCCCCTGCTTTTTTATTTTATTTTCATCTAAAAAACATCTCTTATGAAACGATCTTTGTTATTAATATGGTCACTCTGCTTCTGGATCCCCGGAGTAGCTTTCTCTCAAGCTACCGGAAATACGACCTTTCCGATCTCTGATTTAGAATTCAAAGAATGGTTTGGCTATAAACCCGCTGATGAATCTCCGGATATGTATACACTGCTGGGTGCCGGATTTTTCAGAACGCCTTCCCACCATCAAGCCCATGAACGTATTCAGGAATGGATACAGGGACACCCGAACGCCCGGGTTATTCCCGTCTATCAGGTACACGACAAAAGGAACGTCATCTATTGCTGGGTCGTGGACGGAAACCGGTCTCTCAACGTGCATCTCGTTAAAAAGGGAACTGTTCCGGGAAATACCATGCAAATTCCGATAGTAATTCTGGAACTCTATGAAGGAACTGTAAGCGATCCCGATGCTCCCCGGGTAGAGATATTCATCCCCCTGGAAGAATATGAGAAATTTCTGAGAGAAGTATACGAAGCAGAAACCCTAGCCCAAAATCAAGCGCTTGGAATTTGGGCACCGACCTACGAAAGAAACTAACAATGGATTTTAACGGCACAAAACCCGCTGATTCACAATATCGGAGTAAATATGTATATCTTCTGCGGGAGCAACATGAATGACGTCTGATAAACCGGCGCATTCCGGGAGTATTTTTTCCAATATATTATCTCTCTCCAGCAGATATTCAGGCTGTAAAATAACCCCTTCCCTGCCATCAAAAATAGCCGCGTAAAAAATCCCGGCTTCTACCAAATCCTGAAAGAAGTGGCTCCCATAGGAGAGTTCCGGCATAAAGCCGGCTTCCATGGAAGATATTTCACATATGGCATCCATATGGCTGATTTCAGAAAAGTGAACCGGGACTCCGAGCGATGGAGTGGTGGTTCCCCAGCGGCCGGGACCGGCAAGCAAGACCCTTTTATCTTTGAGAGCCCGGTTAATTTTTCCGATGGCCCGGGCTACAGAATATTTCTCTTGCTCGTTTTTCTCTAAATACCGTTTGGGATGCACATAGACCGCATATTCCAGCCCAAGTTTGACATTTCCACCCATAAAATGCCCCTTTGAGGCAAAAAAACAGGCTTCGGATTCAACGTTTTCAGGAAATCCAACCGAACGGCCCAGCCCGCGTGTCTGAAGCGGGCGGCACTGTACCAGATTTATATAAAAACGCGAATCTTCACGAAAATTGGCTGTAAACTCTATATCTACCGGATACTCATATACCGAGGAGATAACACTCAGAATATCTTTCATTTTAACGGCAAAGTCGGTT
This sequence comes from Balneolaceae bacterium ANBcel3, assembly GCA_030012235.1. Classification (GTDB taxonomy): domain Bacteria; phylum Bacteroidota; class Rhodothermia; order Balneolales; family Natronogracilivirgulaceae; genus JASCXY01. Next base: position 1,337 of record JASCXY010000184.1, read on the forward strand.
TTCTTTAATAGCGACTGAAAGTCCAGTACCGTTGGAGCCTTTCGTCCGTCATGTCCCCTGGCCCGGAGACGCCGTTCGGCCTCGTGATCTACCGATGCAAACAAAGATACATTGGCCCGGAGTGGCTGTCGGCTGATTTCATCCCATGGCACCGACATAAATTTGTTTTCCGATATGGAAAGAACATCCACATAGCGCTGAGAAAAACGTGCAAGATCCCGGCTATCCATTAACGGAAGCCTCTCAGGTTTATCCAGTGTAACAATACGCGCATAGTCCGTGACGGTTCGGTCGACCGCCCGGGTTCCAAGTCCAAAAACAAGCCGGAGCATGCCGGCATCCATATCAATACCCTTGTCCCATACATATAAATTCGACGAATTTCCAACTCCGGCCAGATGTGGGAAAAACAATTCTCCGTAATGGTCACCGGACACACGCTGAACCAAAATGGCCATTTGCTCATCTTCTTCAAACAAGCCACGATCCAATCGATACTGAAGCGCATCCGGACTCATCGTACTGGCATAGACGGCACGAACCGCTTGTTCAAAGGCTTTGTACCGAACATCCAGAGAGCCCTGATTAACACAGAAAACACTTTCATACTTTCCGGCAAAAGCATTTCCAAAATTATCTTCCAGCAAGGAACTCGAACGCACAATAATGGGCGATTGACCGAAATATTCAAGGATTCGTATAAACGACTGACGGATATTCGGAGGAAAGGTCCCGTTTCTCAGTTTTTCTTGTAATTCAGGAGCATATTTGAAATACCCATCCTTCTTCTTTTGCTTTTTTCTGAGTTTCCACCATCCGTTCTGAACGACATACGTATAATAAATGTCCGATCCGAGATAAAACGAATCGTGCGGCTCCAGGCACTCCGCATGAATTCCACCGTTCTCTTTTTCAAGAATTTTTCTTGCCAGCAGCATTCCTACACTTTTTCCACCGATAAAACCAGAGCCCACTTCACGTGCACCGACCTGTAATAGATCTTCCAGAGAAAAGTACCGGTCACACAGATTGAACATCCGGCATTCCTTTCCTATGAGCATATTCATCAGTTTCTTCCGAACAGGCTCCTGATCCTCATCTCCCTGCTCCAATAGTTCTCTGGCTTCCAGCAGTATTCTGTTCCAATGATCCAGGCGCTCCTCGGAACGCTCCAACCCGGAAAAGAGCTCTGCAGCGCGAACACTGGATGTAATTGAAAGGGCATCCTCTCCCTGCAGCAGGTGCGGGAAAAACATCGTAGGAGAATAGCGTTCCCATACCTTCAGTGGATGGATATAATACTCCTTATTCACATGGTACAAATCCAAAAGCAACTGAGTAGTCTCCCGGATTCCGGCAATACATAGATTGGTATGCGCTTTTCTTTTAATGGCAAAATACGCGATGGTATCCAGTTCAAATAAGTACGGGCACGTTACTTTAAAAAAATTTCCAATCATGAGATCCGAATGCCAATGCTCCAGCAAGTCGGTCAGGCAATCAAACACATAAAAGGTTTTTCTCCCTTCGTACTCCATCAACTGATGGATTTCATCCGCAAAACTCTCAAACCCTTTTTCAGGCCTGGGCGTGTAGACCCGTATGTCTTTATGATCCGGAATCACCGGTGGATGGGAACCAAATCGAACATATACCAGATTGCGCTTATCTTTCAGGGTTTGTTTAACATATGGCGCGACTACACGCTTGTAATCGTCCACGGAGTCCACTTGCCATACCACATTATCTCCCAACCTGAGCTGGTCAATAATCCGGTCAAAACCCCCCATTCCCGTACTCACCCTGCCATCTACTGCCATTCTTATCCTGACTTAACTATTTAAAAAAAACTGTTATCCATGGAAACATGGATTTCACAGCCGCTTGCACCTATATTCATACATATAATAGGTACAGTATACCTGAACAAACAACTAAAAATCAATATCCAACCCGTTTTGATTAGTCTGCCCGCACTATATTTATCATCAGAACACCCGATAACGGAAGTATTGAGAATTCACTCCACAGAAAATAGTACAAAACACCTCTATCAAAGGGTATCTGCCCATGGAAAGTAAAACCACCGAGACTTCCCAAAACCCGGTAATTGATTCCGAAGTGTTGTTTACATATCTGATTCAGGGCAAGCGTAAAGAAGCCTCTGAGTTTATTCAAGAATGTGTGCAAAAAGGATATCCGATTTTACACATTTACGAAGAAATTATTAAACCGGCTCTTTATCATGTGGGTGAATATTGGGAAAACAACTTTATTACCGTTGCAGAAGAGCATACCGCAACTTCCATCGTCGAATTTCTGATGAATGGGTTGTTTGAGCAAATCATATCCAAAGAAAGAGTACAAAAAAAAATTATTTTGGCCTGCACGGAGAAAGAAACGCATCGGGTGGGCTTAAAAATGGTGGCAGATATTTTTGAAATGAAAGGGTGGGATACCTACTTTCCCGGTGCAACCATCCCTGTCGGAGACTTGATAAAGTACATTGAGCAGGTTCGCCCGAATATCCTTGCCCTATCTACGAGCGTTTATTTTCATCTTCCTTCTCTTGAAAAAATGCTAAAGAATATTAAAAAAGCCTTTCCTGATCTGCCTGTAATTGTAGGCGGGCAAGCCTTCAGGCATGGTGGGAAGGAAGTATTGCAATCTTTTGATAATACGTTCTATATTGCAGATCTTAAATCATTAATGACCTTCATAGACTTCTTTGAATCGGAACATATTGAATAAAGAACAACTCATTGAATCGGCAAAAAAACTTGGCCCCTTTTCAAAAGAGGCCTATGTGGCCTATGAAGAAAAATCCTGGGCCATGATTCAGTTTGTAAATGACCGTATGTTGCGCAGGCCTGATTTATCGGATATGGTTTCAGAATCAAATGTGGAAATGATGAAAGACAACCATGCCAACCACGCGCTCTTTATCGCATCGATGCTTAAGAACTATGACCCAGGTGTTTTGGTAGAAACGGTTTTATGGGTCTTCCGAGCCTATAAAAACCGGGGTTTTCAGTCTACCTATTGGCCCTCGCAGCTTCAGGCATGGATGAGTGCCCTACGTGAGCATGTCGCCCAGGAACAGGCCCGGCACATCCTTCCCTTATACCACTGGATATTGGTCCATACCCCCGTATTCGACCGTATATCCAGTTCCGACACGGACAATATTTAGAGAGCATCATGCATACCTTTCGGCGTACCAAAGAACTGGATCTGTGGAAAAACGAGATTTATAATGCTCAATTGCAAAGCCGGGCGATGTGCATTGCTGTATTTGATATTAAGAAAGAGTTTATCCTTTTTGAGAATAAGGCCTTTACCCTTCTCGCTCCCAAGGCTTCTGTTCACAGTCTCCGGAATCCGGATTTT
>JASCXY010000185.1 GCA_030012235.1 Balneolaceae bacterium ANBcel3
AGTATTTAAGAAATACTATCATCAATATCAAGGCTATATGCAGGGAATCGCCCTGTTTAAAAGTATGAATCAACCACTTTTAAATTGTGGAACAGACGAGACGAAAACCGACGTAGCTAAACCAGTAGCCGGGGAAGCTGGAAGCGCGGTAAGCACAGCGACAGTAATCCGAGCCAATGCGCCAGCTGCCGCCACGGAAAAGGCGGAAATCCCCCTTTGAAGGGCCCTGAGGATTGCGGGGTGAGCTCTTTTTATAGTATTCGCTATGATACCAATCGTTGCACCACTCATATACATTCCCGCTCATGTCGTATATGCCGAGCTCGTTGGGCTTCTTCTGTCCCACCGGATGAGTTTCAGCACCGCTGTTGTCTTCAAACCAGCCCACATCATCCAGATTATCACTGCCCGAGTAGATGTACCCCTGGCTCATTTGACCGCCCCGGGCCGCATACTCCCACTCGGCCTCTGTAGGCAGTCGAAAGGATTTTCCCGTAAGGATGCTCAACTTGCGAATAAACTGCTGCGCATCCTCCCAGTTTACTTTCTCCACCGGACGATCATCACCATAAAAATGGCACGGGTTGGTGCCCATTACCGCTTTCCACTGCGCCTGGGTGACCGGATATTTGCCTATATAAAAATCATCCAGTTCCACCTCATGCACCGGCATTGCATTCCTTATAGCTTCATTTCCCCTGTGGAAACGCCCGCCCTGAACAAATACCATCTCTCCGTAAAGATGACTTTGGTCCGGCTCTTTTTCGTAGTGTTCTTCGCCATCCATCTCGGCAACCTCCCTTACTCCGGCATCCAGCAACTTGGCCTGTGAAGACGAGCTGATGGGATGTGGGACAGATGATGGCTTTCCTGTTGGATTGCCACACTTCGAACAAAACTTTTCATTTCCGCTGAGCTGATTCCCACAGGTACAGAGAGGAACAACTTTTGTACCACATTCCGGGCAGAATTTTACATTAGACTGGAGTTCGGTTTTACAGATTTTGCAGTTCATGTGTGAATTTTTTTTGCACTTATTCCATCTAAATGATCATATATCGAATAAAAATCATGGAATTATTTCCTTTTTTCAGTCCTGACAATTTTCCGATGTTTGAGAAGTTACAATCCTTTAATCCGGCTAATACAATGGCTTTTTTCCTTCGTTATTTTCCAGTCGTATATCGATTCCAGCATCGATTAATAGTTTGGCTGATTGATGAACGTCTACCTTTCTAAAACTATCATACCACGATTTACGATAATCAGTAATTATATGAAGTCCTGTTTTCTTTGTAGCGACCCTTCTTATCTCATCAGCACCTGAGTGTATTAACACGTAATATAGTGATATTTCCAATCCTATTGCCATCTTGAATGGAATGTTAAACAAAACAATTGCCCGTCTCATTTTTCGTATCTGAAAACCTATGGCATTTTACTATCGTCATATTTCAATGTTCTTCAAGAGGATGTCAGGAATATAATCGGAAGGTTCTGTCGCCAATTTCCAGAAAAACAGGAAAGATACCGACTGTAGCCTATGAGTTATTTCACAAATAAACGTAAATATCTTATCTCTGACTCCCTTACAAAAGACTATGTTATTACTTTTTTCTTCAGCATAACCACGACGGCTCCTTCCGAGTTCCACCTGAGCACCTACCGAATCACGAAAGAGCGATTGATATTAAAACCAAACCTAAAGGCATAATCATCTATACGGCCGTTGGGAGCGGCAAGCAGATAGGCATCATTAAGTGCCCGTGAAGTCGAGACAAAGATCTGAAAAACATGTCCACCGGTTTCGAAGTCCATACCAAGCGCAAGGTTATGATTGAAAGCTTCGTTTTCAAACCGATAAGAGGGAACATACTGCAGAGTTACGGATGTTCGGCTATCCAGCTTATAACGGGATCCAAAACCCACTCCGGCGAAGACTTCATCCGTCTGGAGCGGTTCTTTAATCCTCAACAGCTCATTGGTATAACTAAAAACGGCAACCATCGGTACAAGCAGCAGGCTAAACTGGTCATTGAATTTCCTTGAAACCGGAAAAGAAACACTCAGCTGATTTCGTTCAGAAAACGAATAAGAAACATTAAAAGGGCTATAATCCTCCGTCATCAAGCCTGCGGTAAGAACAACACCTGCAGATACCGGTGAGCCGCTGCCGGTCATTTGCTGCAGATACAAATACCTGAAGCCGAGATCATACACTTTATCCATGCTGGAGCGTCCCGCAAAAACAGAAAACCGATCAGTGATCCCATACTCCAGGCTAAAGCGAATATTTGCGCCCTGGTCCAGGCCCCAAAAATCTGTAATTCCATTTTCAACCGTTCCGAAGGCATGCATAATGCTATAATACAATTCACCTGCGGACAGGGGTTCGGTCGTGTGCAGATTTATGTGCTTCGGAGTAGGAAACGTCAACTCTACGGGCCGGTTTTCAACCACACGCTCCCGTTGCAACTGAGCCATAACATCCTGAATTAAAAGAGTCAGGAAAAAAACACAAACCACAAATAGTTTACTCTTCTTCATAAGGGAACAATATTATGTCAATGTTTATAGTTTGCACCTCACTAAGTTCATAAAAAACTATTCTTGGCCGATCAATATTGAAATCTTCAAGCCGGATTTCCCATTGAGCCTGAACCCGGATACCGCTTTCTTTTACTTCCACCAGACCCGGGATGGTCATTTCCTTTTCAATACCCCTCATAGTAAATATACCGACAACCTGAACCTGTTGTTCTCCTGATTCATTCAAATCTATTGCACTTTTCAAATTACCCGAAAATTCCGCAAATGGATACCTGTCGGTTTCAAGGTATACCTGCCGCATATCCCGGTCCCTTCTCCGGTTATCAGTATCCAGTGTTGCCAGGTCAATATAAAAGTCTACCTCCCCGGTTTCGACATCTATCATGCCGGCGAGGTGGTTGGATACACCTTTAAATTCAAGCATGGGGGCTGTTGAAATAAATTCGACATAGCCCTCTGTATGAACAAAGACCTGGGAGCGGGCATCTTCTGTCAAGGATAAGAGACTGAACAACACCCATAGCATCAGAAGATGTATACGCATTATTTTGTAATGGTTACGACATTACCCTTTCTTTCAACAGAAAACTCTGGAAGATCTCTGCCGGCAGGGCCCGAGACAAACGTCCCGTCATTTTCAAATACAGAATTGTGACATGAACACACAAGGCGTTCGTTGCTATACCCCCAACCGTCTCGGCAGCTAGCATGCGGACAAACATCGGTGAAAGCGCGAATCAACGTACCGTCAATATTTACTGCGATTACCGAAGCCTGACTCAAAAGCATCCAGCCGCCAGCGGAACGCAAGGCTGATAAAGAATCGGCATCAAGATTAAGCGTCACGATATTTCCATCGACAGAAACAGCGGAATCTTCATCATTTCCATTTTCGGGTTCTCTGTCGTCGCTTGAACTTGAACTTGTAACATCACAGCCTGTCAAATGAATTCCAAGAAATGCAAAAAGAGCGGTCGATCCTGCGGTTCTCAGAAATTGCTTTCGGTTTATACCGCTGGGTGAACCCTGGTTATCTTTTATTTTTTCCATATGATCCCATTAAGATTGTTTTTATCAGAGATATATGGAGAATAACCTTACTTAGCTATGATTTGTTCCATTTTACTTAAAATCAATATGCTGCGTTTGAATGGGTTCCCCCTTCTGTGCGTCCAATAGTCTTGGTGTATCCCCCCAGGCTCATAATCATTACCTCTCTTAATGATGGATATCACGGCTATGGAGCATACTTATACGCCGGAATTGCCAACAAGTACAAAACCATAAACACGAGCAATAGAACTGAAGCTACATATATTCCTTGATATATTTTGAATCTTGAAGGCACCTCTTTGTTTTTGTCTCTTTTGTATGCAAAAAATACTCCCAGGAAATAATTTGCAAAGATCAGAACCAAATATGTATCCATATGGTTAAAATCCGGGCGGATTAATATTTCGATGAATCCCATTTTTTCTCCTTCTTTTAGTGAGCACTCTCCGAATAAGTTATATGTATTTTTTTAAAATATCTTTTTTCTTTTTTTCTCTTTACCAGCATGCAGATTTCAAACAAAACAGAAACAAATTTATATGATCCGCAACACAACAATCATGCAATTTTCAACGAATAGTTTGAATCACATTGGTTTTCTTCAAGGATGCGTTAACTTTTTAAATACTACCTTGTAAAAAAGGCAACTCATCCTGATAAAACAGGATAAATTGCCTTTTATCAATCACTAATTATTGCAACCACACTCTTTCATTGCGTGGTAATACCCAATGTATTCTGTTACTTTTAATGATGCTACATATATTGCTACTCCGGCAGCAACTGCTGGAAGAAATCCTCCATTATAGTTCTTGAGGTCGGATTCACTTAAGTTCTCTAATTGATTTATTTTTTTCATTTTATTTTAATTAGTCGTTAACGTTTAGTTGCAGTCGTAAGCATTGTATCCCCTATGATATGCAGCCTCATAGGTTGCATAAATTAGTCTTCCTACTCTATATCCTACATATAAACCAGCACCAATATTTATTAACGGAAATATGCCACCGTGGATTTCTCTTGAATCTTCAGCTGACAGCTCTTTTAGAGTTATACTTTTCATAACTTTATGATTAAGTTAATATTTCACAATCATTCTTTGATTGCAC
>JASCXY010000186.1 GCA_030012235.1 Balneolaceae bacterium ANBcel3
TAAGTGTCTTGCCTGTACCGGGTGGACCATAAAACAATACTCTGTATCCTTTTTTAAGATGTCTGTTTTCTCCCCACCGGTTTTTGAGTAATTCGCCTTTACGAATCCATACCATTACTTCGTTCACCGGTTCCAGGGTGTCTGCCGGTAACACCAGGTCGTCCCACTTCAGCGATGTTTCCATTTTTTGAGCAGGAAAGGACACGCTGTATACGGGCTTTCCCGGTTGACCCGTAAGAAAGTATTCCACATAATCTTTGGATATATCTATCTGCGCACTTAATGCCGGTTCTGAAGGCGAGTGGACATTCAAATGAAGAATGGACAACCGGGCAAACAGATGATCTTTGGAAAAAATGGGAAGACAGGTTACTCTTTTTTTTAAGTCGCCTCCCGCAAGTATAAACATGGCTGTTTCAGCTGTTGGCATAAAACCACTGTAGCTGTTGCCCTTCAAGCCCCCAAATTCCGTAAATCCTCTGTCAAAGTGAGTATTTCTTGTAAAAAAGACATCCAGCAATTCCGGCTTGATATGAGGCAATAAAGCCAGAATCAATACAAGGCGTTCTTCTGATTTTAGTTGATGCTTTTGGACAAACGATTCGTATGCCGATGTCTCACTGAATGACGGAGGCGGGACCTCATGGACTGAAAACGCCTTGCTCCCATCACCAAAGTAGGTTTTGATCCGGGTGTCCAATACTTTCCGGAACCATTCGATTTCGTTTTCTAAATGATCAAGATGGTTTTTCATCATCCCCACTCCACGATTATTCGTTCTTTCATCCATGGCAATGAAATCACCGATATGCTCCATGGCAGCTTTGACAATAAGACATCGAAGGCCTGCTGCTCTACGAGTAAAACCCAGTGATCGCCAGAAAACCGAAGCATACCATTTCGCTGAAGAAAAGAGGTGCGCAGCCCCTCAACCGAAGTGCTTTTTAATGCCTTCCAGTGCTGAAGAACCGAAACAAGCACATCTTCTGCTTCTGTCATTTCTTTTTTTCCTGGTTTTAGATTAAAAAGGACATCCTGTTCGATATCCATCCCGCACAGAACCTTGATCAAAGCAAGATCGTATTCCGGTGCTTCCATGTGCCCAAAAACCATATATGCAATCAATTGTACGGCTTTTTCACGGGCATCTTCACTCTTAAAAACCTTGTTTTCCAATAAGGACAACCTGGAAAACAACGTCGGTAAAAAAGGTGCAATCAACACAGCACCGGCATGGTTTATATAACAGCCTTCCTTCAGGTGCTCTGATTTGTTTTCCTTTGATTGTTTTTGTACGGACTCTTTTTTTAGTTCCTTTATCTTTTTCTCCAGCTTTCGAATAATGGGCTTTACCTTCGAACCTTTATCGCTGTGGATTATCGTCTGAAACGTATCGAAAAAAACCTGTGCGCTTTCTGGTTTTTCCATGTATAACACCTGAATCAGGCCATCCAGCATTTCATCTATATCCGGCGGCTCGTCACAAAACATGACAGCCGTTTCAACGAGGCACACAGATAAAGTATGACGGGTGCCAGGTTCTGCACGTTTTAAGCTTTTTCTGTACAACCACTCCAGGGAAGATCCTATTCCCGGAAAAAGGGCTTCGATTATTTTTCCCGATTCTTTTTCTAATAAAACCGCGTTTTTTTTAATCCATTCTCTCTTTTGTCCAATCTCCCGAAGGATCCGTGAACGATTCTCTTTGAGTTCTTTTATCAGGCTTTTAGGAGAAGTTATGTCCCAAAAGAGTTCCTCTTCAGAAACTTTTTCAGATATTTCCTCTCTGAAAAAAGAGTACAAGTAGTCTCCGAAGAGCCTTTTTTGCTTTTCCTTATACCGGGATTTCGCTGCCTCTGTCCCAAATACGCTCTTTTTTATGCTTGAAAAAAGCCTTTTATGCGCGTTTCCATGTATTTTCCTGGAAATACGCTCTCTGAACAGCATTAATACATAGCGAAAGCTTCTGTTCGATCGGCCGGCTTGCAATAAAGCGCCCACGAGTTCGGCCATAGCAATTTTTCTGAACGAAATATCGGTGACCTGCTTTATCATTTGAAAGAGATTCAGAACAGGGCTATACACCTCCGGAGCCAAAAAACGAAGAATCTGCGTTCCCTCTTGATCCAACGTGATCACACGTTGAAGTACATGATGTACCTCTCTATTTTCTTTTAAAAAGGCATACAACTCGTTCTCATGTTTGTGTATCGAAAGTACCAAGAGTTGTTCCAGCCACCCATGATCTTTTTTTGTTGCTTTTGCCCTTTGTTCCGGCCGATGATCACCCTGCATAAACCACGGCAACAAACCGGTATTCAGGTAGTGTGTAAGCGCTGTAAGCCCGCTTTTTTCTTGAGACAAAACTATCGTCCCTTCCGTTTCTATCGGTAATCCGGCTTTTTCATGTGTAATCTTTTCCTGCAACGCTTTTCCAAGTCTTTTTTCGATCTCACTCAACCACTGATTCTTGTTTCCGAACGGGATTTCTCCCAGATCTATATCCAGTGAATCCAAAACCGTAAAACCACCACGGTCCAATGACGATAAAACCCTGTCCAGTATGGATTCAATCTGATGGCTTAATGTGTTTTGGAGATCGTTCCACTTCGCAGATCGCCCGGGAGTATCCGCCTGGATATTCAGCTCCAAAAACAATCTGTGGATCATATGGTTTCTGTCTACGGTCATTTACGTTCGGTTGCAAAAAGCTTTCTTAGCAGGATTGTGAATTCTTCCTGGTTTGAAGCATTTTGAATGGCCTGCCCCAGTTCCCGGGCCCATTTTTCCATTTGCTGGTTATAAACCTTTGAACTGCTCAGTTTATGTAACATCTCACCTTGATCCATCAGGAGCGCTGAGGCCGGATCACGACTGCCAATATCGTTAATCTGGATAGCCAAAAGGTGGATCAGGATCATCAATACGCACAGATATATGGATACGGCGTATGCAAATAGCACTTCGTCCTTTTGTGCCTGGGCTTTTTCCAACAACTCTTTAGATCTATTTAACACCCCTTCAAACAAACCTATGATTTCGGGGTTCTGCACACCTGCCATAAAAGACTTCTCGTCATTGCTCTTTAGAATATGGGTATGCAGTTCTTTTAAAAATTGTTCAACCCTCTCAATGACCGGGTTTTTCCCGCCAAATACAGCCTTTTCTATTTTGGGATTGGCGACCTCTCCTAACAGTGCATACATACGTTCAAACATCACATTCAAATCGGCCGGTATAACAGGATCCCCCGGCTTAACAGGATCGCCGGGCTTAACAGGATCTATAGGTTTTACTGGTTCTTCCGGACGATCGTCTTCATCTCTATACTTTAAATCAAAGTGTATTTCCTGGCTTTTTTCAACTACACAGCCATTTTCATGAACCACTTTAAGAGTCACATATGCCTTGACGCCCTCTTTTTTAGACTTTTCCACCTTGAATTCTCTCTCCGAAAATTCTCCATGACCTTTAATGCTCCAAAAAACTTTCGTGTTTTTAGGTCCTTTATAGACATAAAGAACGATAAAGTCTTCTTTGGTTTCGCTTAAAATCGTGTACGTAAAATCCGTCACTGGTGATTTCAGAATAGTTACTTCCAGTTTTTTGTCTTTGTAGGCAAAAGTATAGGTTCCCGATTTGTAAGCGGAAGGATCCAGAAAGTAGCCATCTTTGGTTTTTTCTATTCCACTCAGATCATCGCCTATGATTTCGTCTCCCTCCGGATAGGTATGAAACCTAAACAGTTCCTGATCCGACTGACAGTAGGTGTTTTTCGCAAACCCTTCTTTTTGATCCAGTGCAAACTTCACCTCTTTTTCCTGAATTAAGGATACCTTTTTCGTAATCTGATCCTTGCATCCACCTTTCCTGGCCGTTAATGTCACAATGACAGCCGATTCCTCCCATTTTTCATAGAATACTACCGGATCCGGTTCTTCTGACTTACGTCCATCTCCAAAATCCCATAGATAATCACTTGCTCTCAGCGACTTATTCTCAAAGATGACCACACCCCCGGGTTTTGCCGTAAAATCAAACTGCGCAACCGGATCAAACAATTCTGCATGAAAGACTACCTGCTGGTTGGTTACTTTGTATGTAAACTGAATCGCACCCTCGTCCAACGTTGCCTCGGAAGGAATGAAGTAGTAATGGTTTCCTTCTGCTGCAATCCCGCCACCGCTGCTTTCAATGGTTCCTCCCGCCGGATCCGCAACAAACGGATAGCGGGTCGAGTCTTTTTTGCAAAATCGTGTTTGAGGTAGTGTAAAGGTAATCCGGGACAACACCATCATGTTCAATTCCGGGCAACCGGATTTGTACAGGTATGGAAGCGAGAAATCTGCAACCACTACATTTTTGGGTGGTTTCCGGGTTATTTCAGGCTCTTTGGCCAATTCCTGAATGCGATGGTGTACTTCCTTTTCAATGGTTGTAATTCCGGAAAGGACTTCCGCCCGGTTACCACTACTGAGTTTCAGCATATTTGTGATCGATTCGAAGTCCCGCAATAATTCCATCACCTCTTTATCTGAAACCACAGGCAAATCTTTTAAAGATCGTGCACTTTGTGGCTGAACCACATCCGACAGCGTAAGTCTTCCGGGGAGTGGAGTCTGAGGAATACTGCCCGGGGTTTCTTCTGCTTCATTTTCATCGACATAGACCAAAA
>JASCXY010000187.1 GCA_030012235.1 Balneolaceae bacterium ANBcel3
CTCAGAAGATATAAACTCGTGGGAACAACCCTGGCACGAGTGTGTACCTCTGAACTTCTTGAAGATATGGAGTTTGACGCAGTGGTAGTGGATGAAGCCTCCATGGCAAATGTCCCTTATATGCTTGTTATGGCTGCCAAAGCGGCACAACATCTGGTCGTTGTGGGTGATCCCATGCAGCTTCCTCCCATCTCACAGGCTTCGGATCCGGAGGCCCGAGAAATGATGGAACAGGATATTTTTGGATTGGTATCCGATGCATCAACAACGGCGGAATTATTTCACTGGCACGATAAAAACCCGGATTTTACCTCGTTTTTTGATATTCAGTACCGGATGCAGTCGGATCTGGCAGGGGTGATCAGCGAAGTATTTTATGAAGGGCGCCTGCTGTCGGCTGAAGAGGACGGCTTGGGTGAAAACGAAGAGGCCGTGGATCTTGAAACAGGAGAGATTATTGAAATCCCATCTGAAAAAGAAGCTCCGGAATCAGTAAAAGTGATAGATACATCTGGCTTAAAACCGATACTTCGGAAACCACCCAATAGTAAAGGGTTTCAGCCGGTGAATGATGTTCATGTATCTGTTTTAGAAAGCTTGATTCGGGCCGAGATTATTGACAACCGAACATCTCTTGCCGACATTGGTATTATTGTACCGTTTCGATCCAGCGTATGGCATCTGCGCAGGGAGTTGGTACGAAAACATCGCTGGTTTGACCTTGAAGTAGGAACAATCCACACGTTTCAGGGGAGAGAAAAGCAGGTGATTTTTCTTGATACGGTTATGACGGGTGAGCCACGCGGAAGGTCGTTTGCTCATTATTCCGTTCGTCCTTTTGATGAAACTAAAAATGGCTTGTCCGTTCCACGGTTATTGAACGTGGCTTTTTCCCGAAGCCGTGGCCGTTTGCTGGTGCTTGCCGATATGGATCACATACGCAGGGTATACGGCAAGAAATTTCTTGGAAAACTATTGCAACGTCTGCCTGTCCAATCCGGCTAAAAGCATCACGGTGGCAGGCTATCCGCCAAACCGATTTCCGTGCTCCCACTCTTTGATGATATAATCTGAAACCCAATAGCCCAATGCCATGATGGTCAGCACCGGATTAAAGGCTCCGTTGGTGACATGAAGGCTGCCATCCGCAATAAAAAGATTATCTATATCATGTACCCTTCCGTATTTGTCGGTTACGGAAGTTTTTGGGTCGTTACCCATCCGGCAGGTACCCGACTGATGCTGGCTGCCACTTACCCCGGTATCCGGAATATTTCTCCATATTTTCACGGCCCCGGCTGCTTCCATCCATTTTTCTGCTTTATCCGCAATGAAATGAGCTGTGCGGATATCTTCATCCAGCTTGAATCCCGAGATTTTTGCAACAGGTACTCCCCAGTGATCCCGGACGTTTTGGCTTACTTCCACCCGGCTCTCAAAGTTAGGCATTTCCTGAACCGGTCCACGGAGACTTGCAGTACGGTGGAAATATGTTCGTTGATTCTTTTTATGCTCTTTTCCCCATGAAGGGGTATTGGGTGGATGCGCACCTGTAAAGGCATAAGGCAACCGAATGAATTCATTGCAAAGTACCGCCCCGCCTATGACACCGGGGTTGTTATGGGCAAAATCACTCACCGCCACGCTGGCACCCGGTCCGACATCATCGTAAATATCTTTATCAAACAGGCCGTCAGCACCACAATAGGCATGGCCCTGTAAGTTTCTTCCCACCCAGTCGTTTCGGTTTCCAATCCCATCCGGGAAAAAACGGGAGGCCGAATTCAGCATTAGGCGGGGCGTTTCTGTTGCCGAAGCCGCCAGAATAACGATACGGGCATGTTGTTCTTTTTTTTGGTCATTTTGATCAAAATAGGAAACGCCTGTGACCCTTCCACGGTCGTTGATTAAAATTTCTGTTACCTGACAGTCGGTTCGCAGCTCACAGTTTCCGCTTCGAATGGCTGTAGGGATGACCGTATTATGAGTTCCGTTTTTGGCACCCACCGGGCATACAAATCCGACACAGTTCCTGACATGGATACATTCCGGCCTATCTCCGTACGGAATGGAATTTCGAAGCATGGGGATGGAGAACGGATGGTATCCTATTTCACGAGCCGCATTTTCGAGGATTCGTCCTTCTTTATTGTGTTCAAAAGCCGGCATGGGATGAGGCCTCTTTCGGGGTGGGGCGAACGGGTTCAGGGAATCATTGCCGGCTACACCGATTTCCCATTCTGCCTTCTCGTAATACGGCTCAAGATCGTGGTATGAAATCGGCCAGTCATCGAGCGTAGAGCCTTCAACAGATCCATAAACCGTTTTCATTTTAAAATCTTCTTCCATAAAGCGCCACGCCATTCCGCCATAGCATACGGTTCCGGATCCAACACATGCCGCATTATTATGATACGCCCAGTCGTTTGGCAAGACAATTCGTTCATTGCCGTCATGGTCCACGGCTACTCTGCGGTAACGTTCGTTATCCGGTCCGAAATAACAATGCAGGGGGAAAGAACGCTGTGCTGTAAGCTCATCATCCCTGTGTTCCGAATAGCGGGCCCATCCACCCCGTTCAAATAAGACAACGGACAATCCGGCGACAGCCAGTTCTTTGGCAACGACCCCGCCACCGGCACCGGATCCTACAATAATTGCATCCACTTTTGTATTGGCCATAGCATCTAACAAATAAAATTAATGAATGGAAAGCTGATACACCTGAAATGAGAACGCCCTCAGGGGGCTCCTGGACGTTTGGGTTCTTGTACCACGGAAAGGCCAAGCATCTGATAACTGATATACTCCTTGTTGCCACCGTGTACGGGACTGCCATAAAAACCCATCATACAATGATGCCGGACGATATTAAAAAAAGAAGAGGGCCTGTACGGTCCCCAGGAAGTGTTGTCGAACTGTCCGGATTCCAACTCGGACAGGTAGCTGTACTGCTCACGCTCATCTAGGTGGATAAAGGGCTTTCCGAATCTGGATTCAGCATCGTTGTTCAGTGCAGGAAGACAGGTTTTATATTCGGAAGCAAACCCTTTCAGATAGCCGCCGAGCTGCTGATCAACAAAATGGGTTACCCCGGCATCTTTTCCACCCGGATACTCATCCGGAGGTATTATCTGATCTGCAAGGGCATCTATAATAGCGGCTTCTTCATCCGTCAACGTGCGATAGGGTTCCCTGTGGTTCGAAGATGAGGCGGTGGTAAAACCGACAATCCATGCACTGCCTGCCCAGATGGCAGATAGCTTCAGAAAATCACGTCTGCTAACGTCGCCTGTAGACATTTTTTAAATATTGGTGTCTTGTAACAAAATATATCCCTGCTCACAATATAGAAAAGGAGCGCACAAAAGAAATCATTCGTTTAGAAATCTTTCTGCGAGCCTCTTTTCGTTGATTCGGGTGTACCCTTCCAATGAAGGCTCTGTAGGAGAAGCGAGGGTCATCTCCCTTTTTCCCGGAGGGCCGGGTGACCGGGCAACATGCCATCCTCCCAGCACCATTTCTGCCCGGGCCCTGGTTGCAGAGCAGTAGGTCGTTAACAGGGCATGTTCTTCAGAGCGGGAGCGTAATTTTGCAAACGTTTCCCGTGTCCATAGTTCGGGATTAACCTCCGGAGAAAACGCGTCGTGAAAAATAAAATCAGCGTTACTTTGAACAGATAAAGCCTTCGGATCGTGGAAGTCGCCGTGATAAACCGAAAGGTGCAGCGACGGGGTTTCAGGCTCTGAAACGGAAAAGGATTCTTCAACAAGGCTTCCGGATGGAGAAGCTGATAACCGGTCAAAAAAGGCCGCGAGCCGGCCTGTAACGGGTGCCAGTTCAGGAAACAGGGTGTCAAAACCGAGACGTAGAAAGATTTTACTCTGAATGGGGATCTTTTCTATGCTGTGAAAATGAATCTGCGAAGAAGAGGAAAGAGATTGCATATACCAAAGAAGCAACACGACATGCAGCCCGGTTCCAAAACCTGTCTCAATAATCGTACAGGATTTCCCTTCCCTGATGGAATCCAGCAGCCTGTTTTTTTCAAAAAAGACATGCTTGCTTTCCGTAACGGCACCATTCATATTGTGATAATGCTGATCATACAAACCTGAATAGAGCGTTGGTGACCCGTCCCGTGTTTGGATAACTTTGACAGACATAGAAGGAGGTTGTTAAGACATTCGGAAAGCCGTGTATTAGGCTCTATTCAAACTGCAAAAGAGAAGCGACATGCTCTTTATAACGGATGAGTGCATTTCGGCCTTTATTAGTAAGAGCCACTATTTTTTGAGTCCGTTTTCCGGCCGGGAGGGACCGGCTGACAATATATCCGGCTTCTTCAAGTATCTCAATTTGTTTACCCAGGTTGCCATCGGTAGCTTTTACCGTATTCTTCAGGGAGGAAAAATCAATTTCTTCAGAGTAGGCGATCGAAGAAAGCATCGCCAGGCGCAAGCGGTTATGAATAAGCTTGTCTATTTTGGTATAGTCGAAAATGATATATTTTGAGCGTGCCATACTTCTCAATAGGGTGGATGTTATGGGTTACTGTGCGGAATCAGTTTTTTTACCCAAAAAGAGTTCTTACATTACGCCTTCTTTT
>JASCXY010000188.1 GCA_030012235.1 Balneolaceae bacterium ANBcel3
GGTGGTTGAGGTAAAAACCTGAAGGCAATAGCCGCCAGGATAAGAATGACCAATGCGAGGATCCGGTATTTATTCATGATCAGAGTCGAGAACTTCGGGTTTCCAGAAAGTTAGCATGTTAGAGTTGCTGGATTTAGATTAAGTGATTTCTAAATTCCGGCAAATACATTACAAAATAAGGATTCGCAAGTCTTAATGAAACAAGAAAGCGTGGTAGGGACGATTTAATAGCACATGTATATGCTCATGACCTGCTATTTTCTCTTGAGAGGACATTTTTCTATACATAAAAATGACGCGCTATATAATGATTAATGACAAAATAATAGCTAAAATAACATCCAATCCTGTTTTCTTTTTATAAAAAATAACGCGTAACGGAAAGCGTGCTGTGTTAATACACTAAGGAGCACCAAAGGTATTTGTGGCTTTATAAGCCCCGGTTGATGTATCCCAATAGATGGTAATATCGTCGCTTGCCTCTCTTCCCTGTTCGTCAATCATCACGATTTCGATCAACTGAACAGGAGCACGGTATAAAGCGGGATGTTCCCACTCTTCCAGTACCAGAGCGTATCCATACGCAGCGGTGATTTGATCGATCAGCTGGGTACCGTGTGCATCCGTAATCTGATTGCTGTCGATCGTTAATATGGGTTGAAGCTGGCGGTTACGGAGCTCATAGACGACAAGGCTGTGAAATACGTATTGGTATCCGGTTTGTTTAAGGTTTTCATCCAGTTCAGGGAGAGAAGGCTCTTTGGCAATAAGTACAAAATTATTGGAACGATTTGCGTTTATATCCTTGTCGAGTACAATTAATTGATAAGGGTTTTCCAGGCGCTGGTTGATCTCTTCAAGTGTAAGTTTATCCTTCGAATACCAATCATATACCGACAGTATAACCGGATGATCGCTTTCAATAAATTGCTGACGGGGAGGCACATGTTCAGCGTGTGTAACCGGTTCCGGTTCCTTCTTGAAGTAAATGATGATGAAGTATGCGGCAACCAAGACCACGGCAAACAGAAGCAGTCGGCCCAGGATAGAGGGCTGTTTTTTCTTTTTTTTCTGGTTTCTTTTTTTCTTTTTCATGTTTCAGTGAAAACCTGGTGTCCGGAAGGATTATAATGGCAAACGAAGCCGGGAAATTCCCATCCCTAAAATAGGGAAATAGGAATAAGGAAAGAATCAGGTACTGATAATTTGGAAAAAAATAGAAAAAACTTTTCAATCATATTCTAACTGAACACGGCTGGAAGGGGGGCACGGATCAGTGTTCCTCTTTTTTATGTTTTGTAACAAACTATTTCAGAGGCATTTACAGAGGTGTGTGCTTCCTTAAATAGCCGTACATAAATGTGTTAGGGGTTGTATGTAATTATTAAAAAAAAGAAAAATAATGGTTAAAATTCGAGATTTACATAAAATAATTCTATGTTTAAACTGTTATACCCATCAGTAAATTTAAAATAAAAATAAAATAAGAGGATAATATGAGTTATCGGTGGATGGCAATCGCAATGATGGCATTTTTCTATTTATTTGCCAATGCAACTGCCCACGCACAGTTTGAACAGCCACAACAACCCCAAATGCAGGAAGCGATTGAAGTATCTGATGAAGAATTGAAAAAATTCGTTGATGCCTCAATCAGCGCCCAGCAAATTCAAACAGAATCTCAAATGCAGATGATGGCCGTAGTTGAAGAAGAAGGACTGGATGTTGATACCTACAATACCATTATTCAGGGAATGCAGGCCGGTGAAACTGCGGAAGATATGGAGGTAACATCAGACCAGATGGATCAGTTTGAAAGTGCTTATGCTCAGATTGGTGAAATTGAGCAGGAAGCGGAAACCAAGCTTATTGCTGCCATTGAAAGCGAAGGCATGGATATAGAGCGTTTCCAACAAGTCTTTGCAGCTGTTCAACAAAGCCCTGAACTTCAGCAAAAAATGCAGCAAATGTTCCAGGAAATGCAGATGCAACAAGAGCAGTAAGATGATGTAAAGACATCTGATGCTGAAAATGAGCCTTCGTCCGGATTAAAATTATAAAATCTGGACGAAGGCTTTATTTATTTTGCAGGGCTACACCAGGAGGAGCCCTTTAAACGGAACCTCCAGGGGAGAAGAGCATCCGGACCGGCGTATCCGATTCCTACCCGGGGTGAGGCTATCAGTTCCTCAGCTAAATAAAACCGATGTTCTTCCGGATAGGTTAACCACAAACGCGGACCGCAAACTGAAGCCCCATTGTCTTTTCGGGTAATTCCGAGCGCCTGGCTGACCAGCCCTGGTCCGGCTGCCGTATTTCTTTTCACTTGAGCGTGATTTCGGCGTTTTAATATCAAATCAATCCCATGAACCGGTTGAACAGCACGAATCAATATGGCCTGTGGACTGTTTTCCGGTCCGGTGATGATATTGCTCAATGTATGTATGCCATAGCAAAGATAGGTGTACAACACCCCACCGGGTTGATAAAAAATTCGGGTTCGATCTGTTTTTCGTCCGCCATAAGCATGGCACGCACGATCAACCAGGCCGTCATAAGCCTCCGTTTCAACGATCATACCCGCAGAAAGACCTGCCTCTGACCGGGTCCAGAGTGTGCATCCGATAAGTTTTTGGGCAAGGCTCACGACATCACTATCACAAAAAAAAGCCCTGGGGACCATAGAGGTAAAAGAATCTGCAGGCATACCTTCAAAACTTTATTTAGATTACACCACATTTCATGTATCTTCTCATCGAGTTATCCTATTTTAAAAGATTATGGATGATAAAACCAGCAAGAAAACGAGAAAAGAAACCACGCCCCTGATGCGCCAGTATCAGGAAGTGAAAGAGCAGCATCCGGGAACACTGTTGCTCTTTCGTGTAGGAGACTTTTATGAAACGTTTTCAGAAGATGCAGTGACGATTAGCCGGGAACTTGGGATTACTCTCACAAAACGGAATAATGCAGGAGACCAAACACCGTTAGCCGGTTTTCCCTATCATGCATTGGACAGTTATCTTCCGAAGCTGGTTAAAAAAGGATATCGTGTGGCGGTTTGCGATCAGGCCGAGGATCCGGCGCAGGCGAAAGCAGATGGACGAAAACTGGTTAAAAGAGAGATTACCGAAGTGGTTACTCCCGGAGTAACCCTCTCAGACAAGGTGCTGGACAGGAATCGCAATAACTATATCGCTTCGGTTTTTTTTGATGGCAAAATCTATGGAGTTGCTTTTGCAGATGTTTCTACAGGGGAATTTGCCTTGTGTGAAGCCTCATCCAAAGAGATTAAAGAGGTGTTATCTGCCCTGGCTCCATCCGAATTACTTGTTTCCCGGAAAGAAAAAGGCTCTATGCCCGTCTGGATACAAGGGCATGTAGTTACCTGGATGGATGAATGGATGTACGAGGGAACGTTTGGGTATGACCTTCTTCTGGAGCACTTTAAAACGCATTCACTGAAAGGGTATGGCGCACAGGATCTGAACGCAGCACACGTGGCTGCAGGTTCCCTGCTTCATTATGTGAGTGAAAATCAAAAGGTGGCACTGGGACAAATTCGTTCCATGTATGTTTTTGAACAGGCCGGGTATATGATGCTGGATGCATCCACCAAGCGAAATCTGGAATTGACTACCAGTCTTCAGCCCGGAGGCACTGAAGGTACTCTGATCTCTATCCTGGATGAAACATGTACCGCCATGGGAAGCCGCCTTCTCAGAAAGTGGCTCTTGCGGCCACTTAAGGATATCGATCGTATTCAAAAGCGGGGGCAGTCGGTTGAAGCGCTCTATATTCGGCACGATGTCCGGCAGCAACTGAGAGCCGAACTTAAAGAGGTGGGCGATCTGGAACGGCTGGTGTCACGGATTTGTATTAAACGAGCCAATGCCAGGGAAATGAAGCAGTTGGGTTATTCTCTGGAAAAAATTCCTGCTCTTAAGGGTTTGATTGAGTCCATTGAGGAGGCGATGCTGACAGAGGTCTGTGCCCATCTGCACGATTTAAACGAACTGAAAACCGAGTTGCAATCCGCTTTGGTGGATGAACCACCGGCATCCATGAGGGATGGGGGCTTTATCCGCGATGGATATTCAGAAGAACTGGATGAAATTCGAAATATCGCCAGAAATGCGAAGGATATTATCGCACGCATTCAAAGAGAGTTGGGAGAGCGGACCAAAATACCTTCTCTTAAACTTGGATATAACAAGGTGTTCGGTTACTATATTGAGGTAACCAATGCTCATAAGGATAAAGTTCCTGAGGATTTTATCCGAAAGCAGACGTTGGTGAATGCCGAACGTTATATTACCCCTGATCTGAAAGAGGTGGAAGAAAAAATTCTTTCTTCAGAAGAGCGCAGCCAGATTCTTGAGCAGGAACTTTTTTTGAATCTGCTTGAACGGGTGATCCTGTATGCCGACCAAATCCAGGAAGTTGCAGGTGCGGTAAGCCGGTTAGATGTACTTCAAAGCCTGGCGGAAGTGGCCTTTCGATATAATTATGTAAAACCGGTGATCAACGATGGTTCC
>JASCXY010000189.1 GCA_030012235.1 Balneolaceae bacterium ANBcel3
TGATGGGTAATGGCCATTATCTGACACTCCGACGCCAGGTTTTTCATTGTTACACCCACTTTTTCCGCTACAGAGCCACTCACCCCCGTATCTATTTCGTCGAAGATCATGACCGGCAGGTGCTGCTCTTTTGCGATGACCGATTTCATGGCCAGCATTACCCGTGATATTTCACCGCCGGATGCAATTTTCATAAGCGGCCTAGGTACTTCTCCTTTATTGGTGCTGATATAAAACACAACCTGATCCGGGCCATCTTCCTCGCACGTAACCGAAATACCGTCAACTTCTATCCATCCGTCGGCTTTCTTTTTCCACGCTACCCGAACTTCAAACAGATTATCCGGAATTCCTAACCCGGCTAACGCTTTGGAAATACGATCACTGATTTCTTTACCGGCACGAATTCTGCTTTCATGCAACCGAACTGAACACCGATGGAGTTCCTCCAGGTTATTTTCCAGCTCCTTTTCTACCTTCCCGATTTCGAGATCCATATTCTCGGCACCATATACAAACTCACTTAACTCTTCACGAAGTTCATTTAGCTCCGGGAGCGTTCTTCCGTACTTTTTTTCAAGTCGCTTTCGTTCGGAAAAAAGATGACGCAGCTCTTCCAGCCGTTGTGGATTATACTCAATATGAGACTGATAGCGTTCAGCAAAGATAATTAACTCATTTATGCTGACCAAAGCCGTTTTTAATTCGTCTAAATACGACGAAAATTCAGTTTCTATTTCCGCAACTTCCTCAACAGTGCTTTCAAGTAGCGACAGCATTTCTGATAACCGGGCATCTCCATCGTTTCCCATTTGACGGATAAGCTGCACTTTTTGCTCCAGAAACTCTGAATGATCCAGTTTTCTCATCTCGGTTTCGTACTCAGAAAACGCTTCAACGCTCAGTTCGGCTGACTCCAGTTCTTTTAGCTGAAATTTTTTCAACTCCAGTACTTCCTGAGATTCTTTTTCTCTGTCCAGGAGCTTCTTTTTCTTCTGAAAAAGGGTCTTTACATCCCGAAACACCTGCAGGTATTCCTTTTTTGCTGGCTGTACTTCCGAAATGGAATCAATTACTTCACGATGATGATCCTCCTTCAAGAGAAGCTGATGTTCATGTTGGCCGTGAAGATCCACCAGCCGGTCCCCGATATTTCGCAGCAGGGATATCGTTACCGGGGTATCATTAATAAAAGCACGGCTGCCTGTCATGCGTATTTCCCTGCGCAGAATAATTTCTGCCGTACCACCAATTTCATTCTCTGACAAAAGTCCTGTTAAAACTTCATCGTTGTGATCCTTCGCTTCAAAAATCACTTCCACAATGGCTTTATCTGCACCTTGACGAACTTTATCGGTTTCTGCCCGTTCGCCAAGAACAATCTGTAAAGCCCCTATGATGATAGACTTTCCCGCACCGGTTTCTCCGGTAAGTACATTTAACCCCGGTTGAAAATCAATTTCTAGCTCATCAATCAGTGCAAAGTTTTTAATGTACAGGCTTTTTATCACAGTATTGAGAAATATAATACGTTCTGAAAATGTACTCTGCCGTCACTACAATGATGAAAGATAGAAGTTTTTTTCATACTTGTGGAATCTGCTTGAAGGTATTATACTCTGCATACCCATAGTTACCCTGCGTTTTTTTATTCGCATCACATATTTTAATATCTTTGGCTCGCTTTCATAGTGTTAAAGCTCCTACACGTATAGAGACACAACCCGCCGGTTTCTTACAGTACGTTATTGCGTTAAAAATGGCTATTTTGTTTGGATGAAAAAAAACGAGTTAACATCAAAAAAATCAAAGGGTGCTGAATTGCCGTCCCTTTTGCCGGTCGTACCTCTTCGCGATACGGTGATTTTTCCGAATACCATGTTTCCCATACTGGTTGGTCGACCCGCTACTATTGCCGCCATCAACCAGGCTGTTCAGGGAGACAAATATATTTTTCTTTGTGCCCAAAAAGATCCGGATGAAGAACATCCAAAAACCAAAGGCCTTCATAAAAAAGGTATTCTGGCACAAGTGATCCAGGTTCTTCATTTACCAAATGACCTTCTGAAAGTTCTGATCAGTGGTATCCAGGCTGCCGATGTAAACGAGTTTAAGGAAAAAGAAACCTACCTGACGGCGAAAATCACGCCAGAGAATCCGGACAATATTAAAATGACCTCACGGCTTAAAGCGTTGGTCAGAAAAACAAAAGAAGGATTTGAGAAGCTGGTCTATCTAAACCAGGATCTTCCGGAGGAAATTCTTTTGGGGTTCGAACAGAATTACAACCCTGTAAACCTCCTCTATTTCATGGCATCATATATGGATCTTGATATCCATGAAAAACAAAAGATACTGGAAGAGCACCGGCTGGAAGAAAAGTATAAGACAATTTTAACCCATCTCGCCAGTGAACTGGAGCTTCTTGCGGTATCTCAGGAGATTAACGAAAAAGTTCAGGATGAAATTCAGGAAACTCAACGGAAGTTTTATATCCAGGAACAGATCAAGGTCTTGCAGGATGAACTGGATGAGGATGGTTTTTCGGATCCGGAACTCGCCCGTTTAAAGGAAAAGCTGGACGCCCTGGAACTTCCGGAAACCGCTCACATGAAAGCAACGGAAGAGCTGGAGCGGTTAAAAAAAACCCCGGCAATGTCTCCGGAATATAGTGTCTCCAGAAACTACCTGGACTGGATTCTGGCAATGCCATGGAATACGCTGTCAGAAGACAACCTGGATATTTCTACGGTTAAGAATGCCCTTGAAAAAGACCACTTCGGTCTGGAAAAACCGAAAGAACGCATTCTGGAGTATATTGCCGTATTGAACCTGGTAAAGAAAATCCGTGGCCAGATTCTTTGTTTTGTGGGGGCACCCGGAACAGGTAAAACCAGCTTGGCGAAATCCATTGCCGAAGCCATGAACCGTAAAATGGTTCGCATTTCTCTGGGCGGTGTCAGCGATGAAGCTGAAATACGGGGCCACAGAAAAACTTATATCGGCTCCATGCCGGGACGCATCATTCAGGCCATAAAGAAAGCCGGCACAATGAATCCGGTTATCATTCTGGATGAAATTGACAAACTGGGACACGATTTCCGGGGTGACCCGTCGTCTGCCGTTCTGGAGGTGCTGGATCCGGAGCAAAACGATACGTTCAATGATCATTACATGGATCTTGATTTCGATTTGTCTCAGGTCATGTTTATTACAACAGCGAACGTTGCTTCCAATATCCAGCCGGCTCTCCTTGACCGGATGGAAATTATACCGCTTCATGGGTATCTGGAGCATGAAAAAATGGAAATCGCCAAGAAGCACCTTATTCCGAAACTGCTCGCTTCTCATGGCCTGGCTTCTGAAAAAATACGGTTTAAGGATGAGGCCCTCTTGCTTGTCATCCGAAAATACACTGCAGAGGCGGGAGTTCGGGTATTAGAACAAAAAATGGCCGCTTTGTGCCGGAAGATCGCCCGAAAAATGGTAGATCAAAAAAAAGAGGGTAAACGCTTTTCTCAAATTACCATCAACGAAAAACGGATTCGGGAGTTTCTCGGCGTGGAAACGTTTAAAGAGCGCTCCATCGACAAAACCGACCGGCCGGGCAGTGTGGTTGGTCTGGCGTGGACCAGTACGGGTGGAAGCACTCTTCAACTGGATGTTGCCCGAATGTATGGTAAGAATAAACTGATGCTGACAGGAAAACTGGGGGATGTAATGAAGGAGTCTGCTCAGGCGGCCCTTACCTATATCCGATCGAATAGCTCCCTGTTTGGCCTTGAAGATGATGTGTTTGAAAAAACAGAGCTTCATGTCCATATTCCGGAAGGTGCGATCCCAAAAGACGGCCCCAGTGCCGGAATGGGTATCGCTCTTGCCATGATTTCACTGCTCACCAATACCCCGGCTCGCCATGATGTTGCTGTTACCGGTGAAATTACTTTGCAGGGCAATATTTTTGCCATCGGTGGTTTGAATGAAAAGCTTTTGGCAGCAAAAAGAAAGGGCATTACCAAAGTTCTCATCCCAAAAGAAAACACACCTGACCTGGAGGAAATACCGGATAAGGTTAAGAAAGGCCTTGAGATCGTTGGTGTGGATCATATTTCTGAATGCTTTCAACATATTTTCAGAAAACCCGGCTTTCTTAAGAACCACCGCTGATTGTGCAGCTATGTCCAAGCAACTGCTTTCTTTCAGATTGAACTTTTATGGCAGATACACCTGATAATATGACCCCTTCTACATCATCAGAAGATGATCGGGAAGACTTTACCCGGTATGATTTTCTAGTTCCGGAAGGTCATCATGAGCAGTTACGGCTGGATAAGTACATCACTTCATTTATTCAGAACGCTACCCGAAATAAAGTTCAGGAAGGGATTAAAAATGGATGGGTTCGTGTAAACGGAGTCATTGAGAAAGCCTCGTACCGGGTCCAGCCCGGAGATGAAATAGTGATTATCATTCCCAGGCCACCTCCCCCGGAAGCACATGGAGAAGACATCCCT
>JASCXY010000019.1 GCA_030012235.1 Balneolaceae bacterium ANBcel3
TCCGGCCATACAGGCCGCCATGAAGCCTGACCACCTTTAGTTTAACCATCGTTCCATTATTTAATCCATGCAAAAACACAGACACAGCATCGAACAGAGTCATCAGAGATATCTGATACGAATGCAGATTGCCGTGATAGGCTCTCTGGTTGTCTTTATTCTGTTATTTCGGTTATGGCCTGTGTCAACGTCCGTATACCTTGATTTTGACGGGAATAATCATTTAATGGAGGATCTTGATTCCAGGTTTTTATTTACCCAACAGGAACCACAAGTTATGAGATCAGCTCCTCCGGTGCCCCGGCCGGAAGCCGTACATCCTGATGACGAGATAGTCGATGAAGAGTTTGACCTGGAAGCGGATGACTTTTCTTGGCTGGAAGAATCGGCAACGTTTGAATCGGCATCCGGGGAGGGTGAAATTTTTAATGAACCGGATCGGTTGCCATCGGTACGCAGGATTGTAGAGCCGGTGATGCCGTCTCAGGCCAGGGCCGATGAACTAAGGGCAGAAGTATATGTTCGTTTTTTGGTTTCGGATACAGGGGAAACAGAGCACGTTGAAATAGATGAAATATTAGTATTTCATTCGGAATCAGGAACATACATACCCACAGATGATCCCGGCTATAACCTGACAGAAGTTGTTCTTAGGGCTGCAAGGCAATGGCAGTTCCAGCCGGCCATACACCAGGGGCGTGAGGTTCGTTCATGGGCCCGGTATCGTTTTACGTTTTCTCCATAAACCATCCTTTAAAAAAGGAATACAAGTTGCCCGTGGATACGAATTGTCATATATTAGCAACCTCCATTCGACAAGCTTGTTGTCATCCATAAACGGAGAGATGCCGGAGTGGTCGAACGGGCTCGCCTGGAAAGCGAGTGTGCCCTAACCGGGTACCGAGGGTTCGAATCCCTCTCTCTCCGCCATTCAACACCGGCTGATCCGGGCCGGTGTTGATCCCCTCTACATGTTTTTTAAGGTTCCCGAACCTTGCTTTCTGTTTTGGCTGTATAGCACATGTAGCTTAGTTCCTTTTTTTGATACATTGAGAGAATAACAGGAACGTTCGCTGAAACCGGGCATCTTCTGAAATGAAGAAACAGGAACCTTTTTTTATTTTCATCTTTTTTTGCCCATATTAAGAAACAAGGGTGGGGTGAATAAAACTCCGTATATCGTACCGTGAAGAAAAAGGTAAAAGGGACGATAAAAAAAGAATGAGAACGGTTAAACCGGCCATAACTATCCAAAAAATCGTGCTATGAGGTATCTATATACAGGTGTTCTGTATTTTTGCATTGCTTTAATTCTTTTCTCCTGCGAGCGTCCGTCAAGTCCTGACTTTGAGCTCCAGCATCAAATGGAAGTTCCCCTGATTAAAGAGGTTTCGTATATATTTTTGGGGGACGGAAGTGGTGCCATTGTAGATACAACCAGCGAGGATTTTGAAAATTTGTTTTATGAAACAGGAACCGGCCTGGTGGTGTTGTCTTCGGAAGTGGATGTTGACATGGGAAACTTTGACTCGGTTTCTCCTGGCATTGAAGTAGAAGCAACTGAAATTGAAGCCGAAATCGGACCAATCAGTGTGGATGATTTCAACGCTGTTTTTGAATCGGAAATTGGTCTCATTTCCCATCGTAGCGAAGAGTTTGAAGAAGAGGCTGCTGAAATCGGTGTCTTTGAAGCTATTTTTGAGGGAACGGGGGAGAATAGTTTTTCTGAAGTTACCGGGGAACCCTCCATGATGCCGCCGGGATCAACGGTGCCGGCAAGCCCGGGTGTCCGGGAGGTATATTCCGTTCTCGATCTTTCAACGTTTGAATATGCCTTGGTCGAAGAAGGGCAGCTAATTCTTCAGTTTGATAATGATTTGGGGTTTGATCTCTCCGGGATGCAGGTGCAGTTGTTTTCCGGTTACACGTCAGAATATGCTCCGGGAACGGAAACAGGATCGGTACTGGTTTTTGAGGATGTAACACATGGAGGCCAGGTAAACGGATATATTGAGCTTGAGAAAGGGGAAGTTCTCGAAGCTCCGGTAGCACTAAAACTGGACATGGAATGGGAGGACCAGTCCGTGGTATCGGCAAGCGGTCTTTTGTCCAATTCGGTATCCGATGATCCGCTGAAAGTACGTAGTGCGATCGCCGATATTCCGGGGCAAGCCCTTGATCCCGAAACAGAGCTTTTGGAAATGGATAATCCCGGATTTCAGTATGCGACAGTTTCAGACGATCCGGAGGACGGCGTATTCGAGTTAACGATTGAAGTGACAAACCGTACTCCCCTGGATGTGACCAACGGATCCGGTGATGCATTGCCTGCCATACGCGTGCGAAACTCCGACGGAGACATCCTGGGCATACAGGAGTATCATACACTTGAAATTTCCGGAGATCCGGGAGCGACTCAGCTACCGGCACATTCATCCGGCCACGTTACCATCGAGCTCTATGGCGCGAAAATTACCCGTTCCCTTGAGTATGATCTGGATGTTGGTACGCCCGGAGGGGCAGCGCTGCATATTGAACAAGAAGATGGCTTTGATGTTTCCGTAACCACATCCGATCTTCAGTTTACCCATGCCTATTCTGATATTGATCCGCAAGAGGATATAGAACTTGAGGATGAGAAAAAGGTTGAAGGGGACTTTGTTGAGGCAGAAGTTGATGAAGGATCTCTGATTTTTACGTTTCAGAACGAAGGAAACATCGACTTGCTGATTGAAAATCTTGAACTGACGAATGCAACCGGGTTTGTTGCAAAGAACACGGGAGCATTTTTTGCCGCCGGTTCATCGGTGGGAACCATACAGGATGTTTTGGTGCCAGCGGGCCAATCCACCATCGTAACATTGCCGATTGATGGTGTCGGTATATCCGACAGGATGGCCTTTGAGGGGGTAGCTTCTTCTCCGGGGTCAACAGAGCCGGTAGAAGTTTATTCCCATGACCTTCTTAATTCGGATATGGAGGGATCGGTGTTTCTGAGTTCTGCAGAAGCTGCTGTCAAACCACAGGTCTTCACTTCCACAGGAGTGGTTGATATTTCTGATGATGAAATACAGCTCACCCGTGAAGAACACTATATTGATCTTTCTGATGGAAGGATGGTCATCGGTGATTTTGTCAATAACATCGATCTGGATATTGATACACTGGTGATTTCTTTTCCGGGGATACTTGTTGACCATAACAACGATGGACGGTATCATGAAGCGGATTCGCTTTGGGTCGTCTTTTCTGGTGACAATTACATACTTCGTTCCAGGGATTCCCATACGGGCCAACCGGTCATCCATCAGTCGCTGGAACATACACGCATGTTTGCTCCGCGAAATGAGGTGGTATATAATACAAGAGGAGTAACCCGGGATACAAGGACATCTGCCGGAGCCGATACTCTTCGCTCAGTAGATGCAACGGATGTCTTCCTGGCAATGGTTGAGATAGAAGATCTTGAAATAAAAACGGCATATGGCTTGATTCAAAAAAGAACAGAATTGCTGAACGATGATCCGGATGAAGATGGAATTGTTGATTTATTCAACGATAACGAAGCTGAGGTATCCGAAGTAGAGGATTTACAGTCGCTTTCAGATAAAATATCCGGCCTTCAGTTTACCAATCCCGTTTTTGACTTGATTTATGACACCAACCTGGGAGCTCGAAGTGTCGTTGTCGCAGCCATGGTGGGTATAAATGATGACGGGGAGGAAGTTTACCTGTCGCCGCGCCCGGGATCAGAATATGAAGTCCCTGAAGGTGAAATCCCTTCCGGTTTATATGCCCGTGGGGTTCCCGTGCCTATAGAAAAACTCTTGCGCTTTGAAATCGAACCGGTGGAAGAAATAGGAGGCATGTCAAGAAACGGGGTCGTCCGGTTTGATATTGAAAACTCCAATGTGGATGATTTCCTGAGTAATCTTCCAACGGAAATCCGCTTTGTAGGAAACGTTATCACCAGTCCGGATGGAACGGAAGGATTCATTAATAAGCCGGTTGAGTTCACCTCTGCAATGGCCCTGGACATTCCGATAAACCTGTCCACTGAAGATGGAAGTCCGGCATCGATCAGGGATACACTTTCTGCAGACCTGTCAGACGTTCCTTCTCCGGAAGACGATTTCAGGGTAAGTGAAATGACGTTATTCGTCACCTATGAAAATGCATTGCCTTTTAAAACCGGAATGGAGCTCTATTTTCTCGACGAAACCGGTAATGTTCTGTTAACAGGCCGTGGAGATCAGCTCGAAGAGGTTCATTTTATGATGGAAGGAGCCCAGGTTAATGCAGAAACCCGATTCGTATCGCATCCGGCTGCAGACTTACTGGAAATTTCATTAACAGGTCCGCAGTTGGATTATCTTTACCGGACCAGGAATGTCATGCTTGTCGGGGAACTAGAAACCAGCAGGGAGGAAGGAGACGGAGAAGTGAAATTACGCTCCCGGGATTATTTGAAAATGAAGATCAATTCATCGATCAAAACATCCATCCGGGTGGATTAAGAGGAGGGTTTGCTATGAAAAGATTCTTTGGGATAGTATACATCATCGGTTTTACTCTTTTTTCTGGATGGATGGAGTCTGCAATGGTTCAGGCGCAGGGTATTCACAGCACCTCTTCCAATATGGCCCTGGGCGGCGGGGGCGGAGCCTATATGAAAGGATATCATGCCAATTTCATTAATCCGGCAAATCTCATGTTGCCGGACAGAGACAAACACATAACCATTGGGGTGTTGGGTGGAATTCGTACGGCAGCTGGAGGGGGATTGTTAAATATCTCTTTATATAACGAACATTTTACGCAGGGGCGGGTAATTGACAGAGAAGCCGCTTTGCAAATTACGGATGAGTGGTTCAGCTCCGGAACGTCGGGGGAGCATCTTGGAGCCGATCTGTCTGTCGTACCGGCCGGCCTGAGTATTCGTAAAGACTCCTATGCCATGTCCAGTGCTATACGGTTGCGAACGGCATTGACAGCTCGATCCAGCCAGGGATTTTTCAATCTTATGTTAACCGGATTGGATCCGGCCGTATTCAGTGATTCAGAGCGGGTTAATATGGGTGCAGAGTACGTCGCTTTTGCAGAATGGTCCTTTGGGTATGCCCGGCAGGTCTGGGAAAACCGGGAAGAGTTTCAGCCCGGAACACAACGGATATATGCAGGTATAGCTCCTAAGCTGTTGTTTGGGTTTGGTTATGCTGAAATGAGAACCCGGTCGGATTTGCAGGTCACAGGTGGGGAAGATGCATTGATAGAACACCAGTTTGAGTATAGCATACACTCAATAGGAGCACTGACAGAAGAACTTCAGGACTATTACCATGATCGGAGGATCATGGATAACAGAGATGCTGTTTTATCTGATTATCTGGATCAGCCGTTTTCTGATGTGGCAAAAATTCAGGGGTTTGGCCTGGGGTTTGATCTTGGCGCGACCTTTGAATGGTATATGCGGGACATTGAGCTTCCTGTTATTGGTTCTGGTCCGCAAATACTGAGGGCTTCGTTCTCCGTTACCGATCTGGGACATATCCGGTTTGCCGATAACGCAGAAACTTTCAAGGCCTCTGACTCTTTTTTATGGGAAGGCCTGTCGGTCGATTTTGATTATATCAATGAAGAATACGACGAGTTCTCAGATTACTTCGAATTTGTAATGGAAGACAGCATCGGAAGCGATGTATACGGGAACTTTCATCCGGAAGAAGCCTCTTCGCACAGGGTAGGGCTCAACCCGGTGGTTAATCTGGGCGGTGCGCTGACCATGGGCAAGCTGGATCTGCTGATGGACATCGGAAAGGGCTTCAATAACCGGGGGATCAACAGCCGGAGAATGTATGTTTCTCTTGGATCGGAATATCGGATTGTCCAAATTATTCCGGTGCGTGCAGGAATGCGTATAGGAGGATACTCAAGTATGAATCTATCCTTTGGTACCGGTATAAACCTGGATAGTTTTGAGTTTTCGGTCGGATTGATGACCACACCGAGTTCACGGCGAAGCGGAGCCAGTTATGCGGCTGCCTGGAGCGGGTTTATCATGCGTTTCTGATGCGCTTAGGAACGATAGGAACTACTTTTGTTATTCATATCTTCCAGTGCGATTTGTCTCAGACGGCGATATTTAGCAAAACGGTACAGGGAGATTTCGTTGGGGAGTCGTTCGTTGTACAAGAGATATTGTACTAGTTGTTCGGCCACCACCTCTGACAACAGCAGGCCCTTGGAACCCAGGCCGGTATATATGTACATGGTGTCGTATTCCGGATGTTTTCCGGCAATAGGAAGCCGGTCTGGTGTCGTAGCCCGTATTCCCGACCAGAGTCCGACTTTCCGGCATGAGGGATAAATGGACGGTAGCAGGTCTTTGAGTCTGTCGTCTAATTGTTTTGAGGCATGTTCATCGGGGTTTTCATCATCAAAAATGGACTCATACGTACTTCCGACAGCCAGCGTGTGTTTGCCAAGCGGGGCAATGTATCCATAGGCTGAAACAGCTGGGAGGTTGTCCAAAGGAGTATCGGATTCATATAAGGCGAGCTGGCCTTTAACGGATCTTATAGGCAAGTCTATCCAAAATCGGTTTTCTCTGGACTTTGATCCGGCAGCTACAACGATCTGATTCGCTTTAATGACTTTTCTGCCACATTGCAGCGACCATTGCGCATCGTGATATTTTAGACGCGATGGACCGCCAAACTGGAAGGTAACTCCGTTACTTTCCAGATACTCGGCATAGGCTTTAAGATATTCCGGCGTTTGAACCACTTTGCCTTTGTAAATGAACAACCCTCCGGCACTGTGTTTCAGGCCGGGAACCTTCTCTGCCAGGTTTATTTCATTGAGCCATTCCATCCATTCCTTTGGAAGGTTGCGTTTCTTAAATAAATAGGAAAGACGTTCGGCCAGCTGGTCATCGACAGCAGGGCGGATGATGCCTGTTTCTTTGAAGAGGTTTTTACTGCTGTGAGCTTCCAGGGTTTTAAGCCTTTTTTCAAGCAACGACATGCCTTTTTCAGCATTCCATACAATATTGGCTTTTTGACCGGTCACCGGATTCACCATCCCTCCGGGAACGCCGGATGCACCTGAGCTTATTTTTCGGGCTTCATATATAAGGACCTGAATACCTTTCTTTTGCTCAATAAGATGTGCGGCAGTAGATAATCCGGCCAGGCCGGCACCGATAATCATTACATCATAATTACTCATGCTATCTCTTAAAACGATTCCTGAATATATTTAAAACTCAAAACTACATCTTTGAACGCTCAGAGTGCTTTTCCGAAGGGATATCTTGTTAAGATGTTGTGATAGATCTCAAAAAGTCCGTATGTGCAGATCGTATGTGGTCTCCGGTAAAAAGAAATTCCTCTATTGCCGGAACAGGCGTATTTGCACATTCGTTAGGATATCCAGTAGTTCATTGCTTATGATAAAATAAAACGAACATATTCGTAAGTTCGTTTCCGTCTTTTACGTTAAAGATACAATTCATATAATATAAATAGTTTGTGCCTATGTTACACCCGTAAATCCGGATATTTCTTGACCTCTTTTCCCGGGGCTTACAGACGGGGCATCATCACAGGCTATTCGAATGTACGAGGATATTCAGCGGTCTTTGTTGTTCGATGGAAATCATCTGTTGCACGTTTGCTGAATAACACCGATCAGGGATCCGTTTCTGTATCCCTAAAAAAGAAACACCATGCAAGTGCCTGCTAAACGATTCACTTTATCAACGATTTTATTTTTTATGCTCTCTGTCGCATGTGTTGCTCCGGCTATCAGCGCTGATGGGCCACCGGCGACCAATGAGGAGATGATCGCGTCTGCAACGGGAGAAGCACTCATTAAGATGCTTTCAGAATATGATGATGCGCTTAAGGAACAACCGGCGCTGGTATACTTGAATATGGATGCCCCGGCGGGGGTTCGCACCCGAATTACTGCACTTCTTATGGATCACGGAGTGCGTGTTGCTGCCACAGGAGAGGATGTTGCAACCATACGAATTGAATGGGAAACCAGCCATCGTCTTTTGAAACGTTCAGGAAAACCCCATCAGCGGGAATTACATACCAGAGCCTTTTTTTCCTTGATGTCGGCAGAGAATGAAATTGCCGCTGCCACAGAGGCCGTATTTACACATTCCGATGAGCTTTCAAAAGCAGATGTTGAGCACGTTCAGGGAAACTGGCCTCATTCAAGGTTTCACCAAACAGAAGAAAGCAAAAGAAGATCTCTCATAAAGAAAATGGCAGAGCCCGTTCTTATTATCGGTGCCGCTGCAACGACGATTTATTTATTATACAATGTACGCAGTTAATGATGAATAACCGCTTCTTTGCCGTGTTGCTGATGGCAGGACTGGCCGTTTATATCAGTCAATGTGCAACTCCGACACAGCCGACCGGAGGTCCAAGGGATCGTACACCGCCCCGGGTTGTTGAAACCTATCCTGCCACCGGAACCACGCAATTTGACGGTGACCGCATAGAGATGGAGTTCTCAAAGTATATTAACAGGAACAGTTTTCGGGATGCGTTGCAGATCGAACCGGATCTTGGTATTCCTTATGACATCAGCTGGAGACGAAGGACGGCAAGAGTAGAGTTTGAGGAAGCGTTACCCGAGAATACCACCATCATTTTTACTGTGGGAACGGATTTAAGAGATACCGAAGGAAACGCCATTCACGGTCCGTTTCAACTGGCACTGTCTACCGGACCTGATATCGATTCAGGGCGTATCCAGGCCAGCGTTAAAAATGCGGAGACCGGCAAAGGAAAACGGGGTGAACGGGTGGTTTTGTATCGTTATCCCTATAATCTGGAAGAACCTGCAGATTATGTGGCCGAATCTGATTCATCCGGAACCGTTCGATTCAATTATTTGCGGGAAGGAGAGTATTTTATGTTTTGGCTGGATGACCGAAACAGAAACCGAACCTGGGATCCACCCAGAGAAAGGGCACAGCCTTTTTGGTCCGATCGGGTTTTCCTGGATCCGGAAGGAGAAACCGATGCCGGGACGGTTTACATTACCCGTATAGACACCATTGCTCCGTCCCTTTTAGCTGTTGGGATGCTTTCAGAGGTTCGGATGCGCTTGCGTTTCAGCAAGCAGATAAGGATTACCGATGCCTCCCGTATCTACATTCAGGATGAAACCGGCTCAGAGATTACAGAAGCGATACCGCTCTATGTAGATTCTGAAAACGATAATATTTTGTATGCGGAGTCTGAAATACCTCTTCCGGATCAGCAGGATTATGCCATTAAGCTGTCTGAAATAAGGGACTCTGCCGGAAACCGGGCAGAGGTGGGACTGGACGTTTTCCCGGGTTCCGATGAACCGGATACCACGCTGGCCCGGTATATAGATCATGATACGCGCAGGGGAGTAGCTCCGGACGAACCCCTTCGATTCCGCTATGCCCGAATCCTTGATCGGGATAACGATGTCCGGATTCTGGATTCTCTGATTGTAATTCAAAGCCAGGAAACGATCGAGCCGGGTGAGCTTACCCGTATGGAAAAACAATTTCTGTATGTATACCCTCCTGAAGAGTGGAGAAGAGGAGAATCATACGAAATACGGGTATGGGACGATGATTTAATGAATCATCATCCTGTTGAGCCAACCATTTTGTATCCCGATGACACCGGTTCCATCATCATCCAGGCTGTTGAAGAGGACAAAACTACAGCCGAAATGTATGCGGAACTGATCAACGAGCATGGCGAACTCATTCATTCATCACGGTTTACAAATGAAATTGAATTCGACAGGGTTCAGACCGGTACCTGGCTTCTAAGAGCCTATGAGATTCGGGAAGGTGTTGAGGGCTGGGATCCCGGCCGTGTCGCCCCATTCAGGCCTCCTGCGCGTTTTTTTATTCAGGATGGGATTATGGTGGAACGCGGGATGGCAGGAAGCGTCTATCTTGAATGGGAAACAGAGGACGATGAAGCAGAGGAATAGCCCGATGTCCAGATTCACTGCAGCTATAAGCATTCTGACAGGCTTATTGATAGTAATGAGCCTCTCCTTTAAGAGTGCTGCGTCCGGACAGAGAGGTCATGATGAAGGGTACAGTTCTGAAATCCCGGATACATTAGCTATCGACCGGATAGTGGTTTTGGAAGGACTGGAACAGGCACACAGTCTTGCAGCAGCAGGCCGCGATCTGATGATTTCGATTCCCGATGCCGGACATATAATACGGTTGTTTGATCATCCGGATAATGACTCCCTGTCCATGGAAATTCTGGATATGAGCGATTTCTTGAAGCCTTCCGCGCTGGTTGCCCGGGATGAGGACGAAATATTTGTTATTTGTAAGATTTCCGGAGCGGCCTTTTTCAGCCGATATCCGTATGAAGAAGTGGCCGATGTCCGTATTCCAACCTGGGCCACCGAGGGCAGAACCGTTCATGGAACCGACCTTTCGGTTAATGAAATAGGGGAGTTATTCATTTTGGATGAAAGGAAACGATATTTGCATCACCTGAATTATAACAGAGATTATCTGCAAACCATACCTTTGAATCAGGAAATTGGCGCAGAAACACTGACTTCAGCCGGTGAAACTCTTATCATCGCAGACAGGAGCAAAGGATACCTTCATATTGTAACCGAGCGGGGACATCCATTGGCTCGTATCGGTACGTTTCCGGAGATGCACAGGGTTCGCTACCTGGATAATAAACTATATGTTCTTTCTGGCAGCGTAATTCACATTTTTAATGACGAGGGCTCACATTTAGCAAATTTTTCCATGGATTCAAAGGAACCGCTGCTTGATATTGCAACGGATGGAAGCCGGCTTTTTTTATTAACTCCGGTATCTTTGTATTATTGGGATCATTCTTTTTAAAAAAACGAACAGAAAACATCATATTATGGGAATACAGTTTAGTGTTGTCACACATCATCCAAGCAACCAGAGACGCACCCTGAATGCCATTATGGCGATTTTAACAGGGGTTTTGGTCCTCTTGTGGCCGGAAGCGCTGTATTATATTCTTGGAAGCTATCTTGTTGCAACCGGACTCATATATTTCTTTTTCCGGGCACCTTCTTTTTTGACAGGAACAACCATCCTTGCAGGTGTACTTATTTTTTTCTTTCCCTTTCTGATTCCTTTTCTTTTCGCCTTTTTTCTATTGATGCTGGGTATTGGAGCGTTCTTGAGCGGAGGTTTGACGGGGTTTTCCGTATTTCCCATTCTGGCTGCTCTGATGCTTATTTTTTTCCCTGACATTATCTCATATATCGTAGCTTTCTTTTTATTGATTTACGGGATCACATCTATTGTCAGTATGTTTCAGGCCGCCAGAAAGAAAGACGATATTATCGAGGTGTATTAAGTCCTTTTCAGGTGATATAACGCCCATTCGTTACGTTCTTTTTACAGCAACTTTTTTACGCTTCCTGTAACGCTTTTTTTCATCTTTCCGTAAGAAAAAAGACAATGAAAGCGTATATTTGGTGTTTTATAATTTGACAGGCTTTTTAGCCATTGATGCATATATGCAAGATCAGCAGTATTCCCCATGAAGTTGTCATTTTTTAAGCATATAGAGATTCGTTCGTTTCTGATCGCCGTTGTTGTATTCGTATTAGCCTTTGCATCGGTATATTTTTCCCGCAGTATCAGGCTTACACATCCGGAAGCCGTTCAGGTCACCGAGTCCCTCGAATTTTTCATCTATGAACCGGTCAACGTGCGCGAGCTGATGGTTTCCATGGAAGCGGAGGGTTTTGTCTTCAATCGGGATGAACTGGACTGGGCGGCAGGAATACTGGGCTGGAGTCGTTTTTTGCCGGGGCGTTATCTTTTTGACGGGGGCTATACCTACCAGGAGTTTCTCGAAAAACTGGCACTTGGACTCCAGGATCCTGTTTCGTTAAGAGTTCCTGCAGGGGCTTCCAAGGCGGCTGTTAAAACCTGGATTGCCCGCCAAATGATTTTTAGCCGTGAAGAACTGGAAACAACGATGACAGATTCGGATTTTTTAGGGAAGCACGGTCTGGAAGAGCATCAGCTATATGGACGCCTTTTACCGGATACCTACCAGGTTTTCTGGACCTCTTCACCGGAACGGGTGCTGGATCGGCTTTTGCAGGAATTTGACCGAAGAATTGTGGAACCGTACGGGTACAGGCTGGATGAACTTGGCCGATCGATCGATGAAATTACAACCCTCGCATCCATCATAGAATGGGAGGCACGGTTCGATCACGAAAAACCGGCGATAAGCGGGCTTTACTGGAACCGGTTGAACCGCAGGTGGAGGCTTCAGGCCGATCCGACAGTGAACTATGCCAAAGGAGAGCGGGGACGACTGATCTACGCAGATTACAGCATAGATCACCCGTACAACACCTATCGGATACACGGTCTGCCACCGGGACCGATTACCAATCCATCCTTTGCGTCACTCCGTGCGGCCTTGTTTCCGGAAGAACACGATTATATGTTTATGGTAGCCACGCCGGAAGGAACACATGCCTTTTCAAGAACTTATGCGGAGCACCGGAGAAAAAGCAGAGAGTGGACCAACTGGTTGAGGCAGGAGCGGCAAAGAAGAGCAGAAATGGAACGGCAGGCCGCTATGGAGGGAGCAGCAGCAGAGGGCCAGGAAAAGGATTAATATTATTGAGCATGGAACTTTTAACATTTGAATTTGACTGGCTTGGATGGGTCATTTTGCCCATTCTTATCTTTTTTGCCCGGGTCATTGATGTGACTCTGGGAACATTACGTATCATATTTGTGGCCAGAAGCATGAAGGTTCTGGCACCGCTTGTGGGCTTTTTCGAATCGTTGATCTGGTTGTTGGCGGTAGGTCAGATTGTACAGAGCCTGACTAATGTCGGTTTATATATCGCATTTGCCGCAGGTTTTTCTTTTGGAAATTATATAGGCATCTATTTGGAAGAAAAAATTGCGATGGGATTGTTGTGTGTGCGTACCATCACCAATGAAGACGCAACCGAATTGATTGAATATCTAAAAGAGCACGATTTTGGGGTTACATCGGTATCTGCCAGTGGGATAAGCGGCCAGGTAAGGCTCATTCTGAGCATTATTAAACGCAAGGATCTGGAAATGATGATTCGCATCATTAAGGAGAAAGCTCCAAGGGCCTTTGTTTCTGTGGAAGATGTCCGGTCTGTAAATGAAGGATATTTTTCGCCCCGGAAAACAGGCTTTCTGAGGATGCCCCAGGTTCGCAAGTAAGAACCTTTTACTCTGACGAATTCCTGGTTTCCACTTCTATGCTTTCCGTGATAGTTTTGTCGTTTTTAAATGGAGAGGACCAGTGCAAGGTCCACAGTACGGCTCTGGCAAAACCATAAAAAAAGAAAACAAAGAGAACAGCGATCAGCGGCATGCGGGGGCCATACACTAACGGGGACAGCCCGGCTGTGATAGCAAGTGATATAGCCCAGGCCTCATTAAGATAGGGGATATACCGATGGTTTATCCGTGCTCCGGCAACTACGAGCAGGGTTAACAGGCCGGATAAGACCTGAATGGCTGTTTGAATCAATGGGCCGGGAGAGATATATACAAAGAGGTGAAACCATGCACCGCTTATAAGTGTCCATGCTATCCAGGCAAGCAAAACGATACAACACAGCCAGAGAAAACCCTTCATGTATTGCATAGGACGATCAGTCGCTTTGGTAAGTAAAGATTAATCCCGGCGTTGATAGAGGATGGTCTCGTCACGTCCCATATGCATGAAATTCAGATGCTGGTTTACATGCGTGCCATTAAAGTCAATGCGGCTTATGGTCCCTTCAAAATAGGGCTGCACTCTCATCTTATTCTTTAATCGTGCCGGATTTCTAACCTCATTCAGGGTTTTGAATAAGAAACGGGCGACATCGTAGCCTAAGTAGGCATAGTCATCAGGAGATTGACCGGTAAGGGTGCGGTATTCGTCCCTGAGGAGCAGGCTATGGCGGCTATCCCTTTTCAGATGGAAAAAATCGCTGTAATAGATATCAAAATATCTGCGTGCAGCGGTACTTACGTTGGCATGGGCAATGGTCTGGTTCGAAAGGATGGTGACATTGCTCCTGATGGCCTGGAGATCTGTTAGAATGAGTTCAATAAGATGTTCTGCGCCAGAGCCTGTAAATGCCAGATAGAGGCCTTTAACCGGCTTTATAGGGTATTCTTCGATATCCACAAACCTCTCTCTGCCGGCGAACCACGGAGTGATGTGCCCCACTTCAAACGCCCTTCGTTCAAAATTTTCACTGAAATAATGCAGAACAGTAGCTCCAAGGCGTTCTGCTTCCACTCGAAAAGCACGCGCTTCCGCAGAAACAGGTTGATTGCTCTGCGTGATTACAGCCAATGTATCCAGCCTGAGTTCCTGTACGGCAAAGCGGGCCATTTGTTTGCCGCGGGTTTCAAAGGTCGGGTTCATTTGAAACAGATACGGGTTGCTGATGTTGAGTGTATCGGCATTTGCAAGCGGAGTAATCACCGGGATTTGATAATACTCTGCCAGTTCTGCAACACGATGAGCAGACTCAGAAAAAAACGGGCCAAGAATAGCATCGACTTTTTTGTCCCAGGCAAATCGGGAAACCGCGGCTTCTTCGGTGAGCAGGGTATCCGATGTTTCCAGCATTTTGAGACGAATTTTGCTGGATGGATGGTCTCTGTTATATTGTTCGGCGGCTATAAGGTATCCGTGGTATAGAGACCGGGAAACCTGCCAGGTCGTAGAGCCTCTTGAAGCTTCGGGAAGGATCACGCCTATGGTATAGACCATTCCATCCGGTGCCGAGCCAATGGAACGAACATCAGAAGGTTGATCCGGCAGACGTGCGATTCGTCGTTCAAGCGACGTGATGATACTGACATCAGCAACAGTTTCAAAATAAGGCCTGAGGGCTTCGAGAAGAGCGGATGCTTCGGAACGGGTCATGTAGTCAAGGCCATACCGAAGCAGGTCAATGTGTACCGCGGAAAGCTCACTTTGCAGAAACGCCTGTTTTCGTTGTTCGATGGTCAGATAAGAAAGGATTTGATTATACAACGTACGTACATCGGAACGGAGATCCTGCCGGAGGGGCCGGGAGAGCATATTTTGGAGAATATCCAGACTTTTACCGAATTGATGAGATTGAAAATACGTGAGAGCCAGTGTATATCGGGCTTCGTCGTAAAAACGGGGGTCATCGTTTCGTGATATCGTATAGAGATGGTGCCTTGCAAGCTGATAGTTTCCGGCAGCCCAGTGGCTTTTTCCAGTAAAAAGGCGCCCTTCTGCCGTTTCAAGCTGTTCAAAGAAAACAGCGGCGGAGTCATACTGAGCTTGTCTGTAAAGCTCCATTCCCTGCTCAAACAGGGCTTCTTCGTTGTCCGCATTTCCATTGATGAAAATTCGATTGGAAGGAAGGTTTCCTTCGTGGGCTGCTGACAGGCCCGGCATCAGGAATAAACCCGGCAAAAGCAGCAAATAGAGTAGGCGCGTGATCATCAGAATCAAGGTGTAATATGTTTAACAAGTTACCCGGATAGTGTAACTATCCATAGGTATAAAACAGAAAATGCCGAAAAATGTTGTTTAAGGCACTATTCCCATTCAATGGTTGCAGGAGGTTTGGAGCTAATATCATATACCACCCGGTTAATCCCTTTTACTTCATTGATGATTCGGTTGGAAACGTGTCCAAGAAATTCATAGGGAAGATGCGCCCAGTCTGCG
The DNA here is from genome assembly GCA_030012235.1 of Balneolaceae bacterium ANBcel3. Classification (GTDB taxonomy): domain Bacteria; phylum Bacteroidota; class Rhodothermia; order Balneolales; family Natronogracilivirgulaceae; genus JASCXY01. The sequence goes on from JASCXY010000019.1 coordinate 15,768, forward strand.
GTCATGCCATCTACACTGGTTACAGCGCGAAGCCCGACGGTAAATTCGTAGGTACGTTCATCACCCATCACCCCAACACTCTGAACCGGAAGAAGAACAACAAAGGCCTGCCATACCGAGTCATAGAGGTTTTGCTTTTTCAGTTCCTCGATAAAAATAGCGTCTGCATCCTGCAGCAAGCGTACTTTTTCCGGAGTGACATCCGACAAAATTCGAATGGAGAGTCCCGGGCCGGGAAACGGATGCCGTGCAAGAAACTGTTTGGGGATATCCAGTGAAGCGCCAACGGAACGAACCTCATCCTTGAACAGTTCTCTGAGCGGTTCTATCAAGTCAAGGTTCATTTTTTCAGGCAGGCCACCCACATTATGATGGGATTTAATCGTAACCGAGGGACCTTTAAAAGACACACTCTCAATCACATCCGGGTACAGGGTGCCTTGTGCCAGGTGCGTAAACCCGTCTTCTCCGGAAACGGCTTCATCGAAGACTTCGATAAAGGTATTTCCAATGATCTTTCGTTTTTTTTCAGGGTCCGTTACACCCTGAAGGCGTTCCAGAAAAAGGCCGGAAGCATCAACGGCTTTTACCGGAAGTTTTAATTTTTCCGTATACAGGCGTTGAACATCCTCAAATTCATTTTTTCGCAGTACCCCGTTATTCACGAAGACACACAATAGGCGGTCTCTAATTGCCCGATGGATCAGTGTAGCGGCCACCGTCGAATCCACGCCACCGGAGAGGCCGCAAATAACTTTTCCATCCCCGGCCTGTTTTCGAATTTGTGAAATAGAACTTTCGATAAAAGATTCTGCTGTCCAGATACCGGTCAGGCCGCAAATTGAACGAACAAAATTGTGCAGCATGTTTTTCCCGTACTCGGAATGGATGACTTCCGGATGAAACTGTACACCGTATATGGGGTTGGCAACATCTTTTACGGCAGCCACCGGAGCATTATCGGTGCTGGCGATCACTTCAAAAGAGTCCGGAAGATGCAGAATATGATCCCCGTGACTCATCCATACGGTACTGGTTTCAGGAATGCCGGCAAAAAGGGTGTCCCTTTTCAGAATTTGGATATGTGCCCGTCCAAATTCACGCTTGTCGGCATTGGCAATAGATCCCGGTTTCCGCGTGTGGACGATGGCTTGCAAACCATAACAAATACCTAAAACAGGAACATGTAAATCAAAAATATGTTGGTTTAATTCAGGAGCGCCCTCGTCGTTCACACTCATGGGCCCGCCAGACAAAATGATTCCGGAAGGGGGCCGGCTTTTAAAAAGATCCAGGGAGACATTAAAGGGGTGAATTTCGCAATACACCTGGCTTTCCCTGACTCTCCGCGCGATAAGCTGAGTCAATTGCGAGCCAAAGTCCAGGATCAGGATCCATTCTTTTTCGGGTATCAGCATAACAAACGGTCGTATTGAAAAGTAAAGCCGTACTTCTGACGAATGAATCAGGCGATGATGAGTTTGTAGTCTTCAGCAGACATAAGGCCTTCAAGCTCTGAGGGGTCGGACAGTTTGATTTTAATCATCCATCCATCTCCATAGGGATCTTTGTTTATCAATTCAGGCTCTTTTTCCAGTCCTTCGTTCCATTCAAGGATTTCTCCTGAAACGGGCATAAAAAGCTCTGAAACCGTTTTTACCGCTTCAACGGTACCAAACGTTTTATTTTTCTGCAGAGATTCGCCTACATGGTCGATTTCAACAAAGACAATATCCCCCAATTCGCTTTGCGCAAATTCGGTGATGCCGACGGTCGCTGTTCCGTCGCCGTTATCGCGAACCCATTCATGTTCTCGCGTATATTTAAGTTCGTCTGGATGCGTCATAATAGATTAGGACCTTGAATTATTTTTTTTCGGATCTGTATGTAAAAGAGTTCTCGAGATATTTAGTATCAAACTCACCGCTGGCAAAATTGGAATCGTTCATCAGTTGCAGCTGGTAAGGTATATTGGTTTTAATACCTTCGATTACAAACTCGTTGAGTGCCCGTTTCATGCGTTCGATGGCTTGCTCGCGATTCGGGGCACTGACGATCAGTTTTGCAATCATGGAGTCATAGAAGGGAGGAACGGAATAGCCTGAATATACATGTGTATCCACTCGCACACTGTGGCCGCCGGGTAAATGAAACGCATTGATGGTGCCTGCGGACGGCCGGAAATTGTACTCCGGATCTTCGGCATTAATACGGCATTCTATGGAATGGCCTCTCAGCTTCAGTTTTTTCTTCTTCAGCGGTAAGCCGGCAGCAACCTCAATTTGTAATTTTATAAGATCTTCATTGGTTACTTCCTCTGTTACCGGATGCTCCACCTGGATTCGGGTGTTCATCTCCATAAAATAGAAGTTCAGGTCTTTATCCAATAAGAACTCAATCGTACCGGCGCCTTCATAGTGTACCGTTTCAGCTGCAGCGATAGCGGCCTGGCCCATTTTTTCCCGCAGTTCGGGTGTCATAACAGGGCAGGGGGATTCTTCGACCATTTTCTGATGCCGGCGTTGCATCGAACAATCCCTTTCTCCCAGGTGAATCACCTGTCCATGGCGGTCACCGATAATCTGGACCTCAACATGACGGGGCTTGACGATGAACTTCTCCATGTATATTTCAGGGTTGCCAAAACAGGCTTCTGCTTCTGTTCTGGCGGCATGAAGCTGCTTCTCGATTTCCTTCTCATTATTGCAAATCCGCATACCCCGTCCACCACCACCGGCAGACGCCTTCAGGATGACAGGATATCCGATTTCAGCAGCCACTTTCTTCGCTTCATCGGCTGATTTGATAACACCGGGGCTTCCGGGAATCGTTGGGACGCCATGTTTTTCCATGTGTTCCCTGGCCATGGATTTGTTCCCCATGGTATCGATCATCGTTGGAGACGGACCGATAAACTTGATTCCATGCTCCTCACAGATTCGTGAAAACTCTGCGTTCTCAGCAAGAAACCCATAACCGGGGTGTATGGCTTTGGCATCGGTGATTTCAGCAGCAGCGATAATCCGGGGAATTTTGAGATAACTGTCTCTGGCAGCAGGAGGGCCGATACAAACGGCCTCATCGGCAAACTTGACATGGAGGCTCTTTTCATCGGCTGTTGAGTATACCGCAACCGTTTTGATCCCCATTTCACGACACGTTCGGATGATTCTCAGGGCTATTTCACCCCGATTTGCAATAAGTATTTTGTCAAACATAGGATACGTCAAGAGGGGTCTATGATGAAAAGAGGTTGATCAAACTCTACAGGCTGAGCGTCATCCACCAAAATTTTCACGATGGTTCCCGAATACTCAGATTCAATTTCGTTCATGATCTTCATAGCCTCGATGATACAAAGAACATCTCCTTTGGCGACCTGCTGGCCTTCTTTCGCAAAAGCATCGGCATCAGGGGAGGGCGACCTGTAAAAGGTTCCTACAATCGGAGATTTTACAGTCACCTGATTTCCGGCAGGTTCAGCAGCGGCGGCTGGTGCAGCTGGAGCCGGGGCTGCCGGCTGAGGTGTCGGCTCACCGGCCGGTACATGCACAACGTTTTGAGGTGCCGGTACATAAGAAGACGGTTCCTTAACCTGTACATCAGGTTGTTTCTTTACCTTGATTTTAAAATTTCCTTCTTCAATTTCAACCTCATTGACATCGCTTTCTGAAATGAGGTTAAGAATGCTTTTTATCGTTTTTAAATCCATAAGAGTATTTAGTTTTTAACGCGTTCCAGATAAGAACCCTCTTTGGTGTTAACCTTTACCTTGTCCCCCTGGTTTATAAAAAGAGGCACCTGGATGGTTACTCCCGATTCGAGAGTGGCCGGCTTGGTGGCACCTTGTGCCGTATCGCCTTTGACGCCGGGTTCTGTTTCGGTCACTTCCATGACGACCTGGTCAGGGATTTCCGCGAACAAGATTTCTTCGTTTTCAGCACGTACAACAACCTGAACATCCTGGCTTTCTTTTAAATATTCGAATCGATCCAGCTTTTCTTCCGGAATGGGGATCTGATCAAAGGTCTCTTTGTGCATAAAGTAATATACATCACCGTCTTTATACAGAAACTGATACGGCCGTCGTTCTACACGAACCGCTTCAACGGATTCTCCGGCTCTGAAGGTTTTGTCGAGCACTTTTCCATTTACAACACCTTTGAGTTTACTTCGGACAAAGGCTCCGCCTTTACCCGGCTTTACATGCAAAAACTCTGTAATGCTGTAAATTTCACCATTCAGCAAAATAGTGAGCCCATTACGAAAATCGGAAGTTGATACTTTAGGCATAAATAATAATTCGTCCTTGTTTTTGTGGAACCCAAAAATACCACTGTTGGTAATTCTAGACAAATTACATTACAAAGGAATCACAATAAAACACCAGGAGTGTCTTGAAAAGGTACAGGAAAGCGCTTGCAACGGGAAATTCTTTTACATGCTTTGCCTGTAATTATTTCAGAAAATAAGGTTGTAAAGGGTTGTAACCAGTACCAGGGCTATGAGAAGAGGGCAAATGTACTTCACAAACAGGATCCAAACCGGTTTTACCATAGACTGATGTATTCCCTCGTACCCTTGTTCAATTTCGGTTATGGCATGTTCTGCTTTCCAGAACCAGGCTAAAAACAGACACAGCATCAGTCCGCCCAGCGGAAGGCCAATGTTGTTGAAGATGGTAGCAAAAACATCGATCATGGAAGGCATAAATGAAATAAGCAAAGAAACGAGAAGCACCAGTCCACCTACCAGTAACGCTGCCTTTTTCCGGGCAATTTTATGTTCATCAATCACATATGAAACCGGTACCTCCAGCAGAGAAATGGTAGAGGTAAGTGCCGCCATACTAAGGAGCAGAAAGAATGAGGTGCCAAAAATCAAACCAAAAGCTCCTCCCATACTTTTAAAAAGCCCCGGAAGAACATCAAATACAAGTGTGGCGCTGGAAAATAGTCGTCCGTCTTCACCGATGATCGTGATACCGGCGTTTTGGGCAACAAACATGGCAGGGATGATAAGCAGTCCGGCCAAAAAAGCAATGCTCATATCCGCAATAGTTACATAGGTAGCCGATTCCACGATATTCTGGTTTTTTCTGAGATAGGAACCGTAGGTCAGCAGTGCCCCCATGCCCAAAGAAAGAGAAAAGAACGCCTGTCCCAGTGCCGAGAAAAAGACATCTGTATTCAGTCCGGAAAGATCCGGAAGCAGATACATGCGAAGCCCATCCATGCTTCCTTCAAGCGTGAATACATACACGATCATGATTATCAAGACGAAAATAAGTACAGGCATCATGGTTTTGGTCGCACGTTCGATACCGTTACTTACACCCCCGGTGATGATTCCAATGGTGGCGGCCATAAAAAGGATAGAAAAAAATGCATTTTTAGGGCCGTTTCCGAGATCAGAAACCCAGGCCGAAGCTCCGTGCCACCCCAGGTAGTAAAATATTTCTTCAAAGATGAAACTGACCGTCCATCCCGCAATAACCAGGTAAAACGAAAGAATCATGACTCCACACATGACTCCCCAGAGGCCGATTAACGGAGGAAACCAGCCACTTCCGAGTTTTTTAAAGGCTCCAACCGGGTTTCTTCGGGTATGGCGGCCAATGGCAAACTCTGCGATCATAACCGGAAGTCCGACACAAAGGCAGCAAATGACATAGATTAAGATAAAGGTCGCTCCTCCATTGTCTGCCACTTGTGTTGGAAACCCCCAAATATTTCCCAATCCAACAGCCGATCCTGCCGCAGCAAGGACAAAACCCAGTTTTGAATTCCATTTACCGCGATCTGCTTTTTTTTCAGACAATCGGCCCTCCGGTTTTATGTATTCCGCTCATGTGAGTTTGAAATCAACAGTCCAGCACGTATTAACCACAAATATCAAAGTGTTAAAATATTTGATTTATGCTATACGATTCAACTGAAAAATAGCATCGCCCGGAAGATCGTTGAAGAGATGTAGAATATTCCAGAAAAATAGAGCGGGGGATGTCCGTTGTGGCAAGGGCTAAGTGGTTTTACCGGGGGACCCCATTGGATCTGTTTTGTGCACGGTGTACGAGTACAGCACCTGTTGATGGGGGGATGATCAGATGATTGACGGCAAATGGACGGGAGTCTGAGGGGAAGACCTGATACCCGTCGGCCAGTACTTCCCAGGGGCCATCCGGTAATTCAACATTCATAGATTGTTCTCTGTGTCCGTTCATGCAGACAAGAAGGCGCTCCTCTGGCCGGTACTTTTTACAATGAATCTCAAAGGCCATATGCAGTGCATCCGTCCAGGGCCTGAAGGTTATTTCATTTGGATGTGCCCGGCGCAACTGGGGAAAGCTCTTTCTCAGTCCGATCAGGCCGGTGTAATATTCCACCAGGGAACGGTTTTCTTCTATTTCTTCAAAATCCAGATAATTTGTCTCATTATCTTTTTCGTAGCTGTTGTGATCCAGCTTGCCATGATTCGGGTCGTCTGTGTTCTTGATGTCAATCCATTTAGAGCGGCCCCACTCCTGACCGGCATGAATCATGGGAATTCCCTGTGAACAAAAGAGAAACAATGCGGCAAGCCTGGCGCAGTGTTCTTCATCTCTGTTCAGGGCAATCAGTTCGGATTTATCGGTAAAACGATGGATGGATTTTGATGGATCCAGCGCAATGCGGATGAAATCACCGAGGGTATAGCCGTCATGGGATTCAAGGTAGTTGATACTATGGCCGGAATGGTGATAAAGGCCATTAGCCTGATATAAAAGGGTTCCCCTGATATAGTTTTCAAGGGATTCCCGATGGCTTTCATGGTGCCATTTTCCAAAAATAAACCCGGGACTGTGAACCGGATCGATGCCTTTTACTCCGTTTCTGATCTGATCGTTCCAGGAGGCCCAGCCCATTTCAGAAAAACCGGAAGGGTCGTATCCGCCTCCCCAGGGTTCGGCAATCAGAAGCACATGAGGGTTGATTTTAATCGCCTCTCTGTGGATTTCAGCGATGGTCTGACGGTCAATTAAATTGCCGAGATCGAAACGGAAACCATCGATGTGATACTCTTTCATCCACCAAATAATCGATGAAACGATCAGCTCCCGGATGTAGGCCGCTTCTGTCTTCAGATCGTTTCCGCATCCGCTGTCGGAGGTATAATATCCTTCTTCATTGGATCTGAAGTAGGCCGGTTTATTCAGATACTTCAGCGGATTTAGGTCGTATTGGGAAACGTGGTTATATACGACATCAAGGATGACGGTGATTCCTTCTTTGTGAAGCTCACGTATCATTTCCTTGAGTTCCCGGGAGGCGTTGCCGGTAGTTCCGTTGATATCGCCCGGCAGGGAGCTTCCATCAGAAGCATACATGGTTTCAGGGGCAAAATAAAAACTGGTCATGTATCCCCAGTAGTTTCGGCTGTACGGATTCCAGGTATTCAGGTATCCTTCCGGCGTTTCCTTCAGATAAGGAGGTTCAAAATAAGCGAACTTTTGAAGTGGAAGAAACTCAACAGCATTAATCCCCAGTTTCTTCAGATGCTGAATGCCACCGGTAATTCCTTTTTCGACCATTCCGGAATAGGTACCCGGCTGTGTGGATCCCGAGGAAGGATGGGCCGTCAGATCTTTCAGATGTGTTTCATAAATCACCAGATCGCGGTGTTCCGATGGAATCACATACGTATCTCCCTGCCAGTCGAAATCATCGGGAGGAGTTATTTTACTGCGTGCAAACTGGAGATAGTGGTTGGTTGTTGCAACTTCCTTCGACCATGGATCTGCGATCAGATAGGGTGTTTGAGGCTGTTTTTCATCCGGGGTATGCTCTATCCGGTAGGCATAGTATTTCCCTTCGAGACAGCCGAGAATTTTTAAATGCCAATTACCGTCATCCAGCCGTTCCATGGGATAATGCGAGCCGATGGTGTCTTCATAATGGTCGAACAATACCAGAGTGATACGGATGGCCTTAGGGCAATAGAGCCTGAACAGACAAAAATCCTGTTTTTGCTGTGCTCCCCATGTCGTTGCTGGGCGTTTGACCTGACCTGATATGCGATCACCGACTCGAAACATACAACCCGAAATTAAAAGTTACAGAAGTACCTGCGTGTATTAAGAAACTATACTTCCGTTTTCGGCATTCGGGGAGAGAAACTTGAGGCTGCCGTCAGGATTTTCCGCCATAAGAATCATTCCTTCGCTGGGAATTCCCATCATTTTTCTGGGTTTTAAATTTGCGACGATCGTAACTTTTTTACCTTTAAGGGTTTCCGGGTTTTCTACATGAGCAGCAATGCCGGCCATAATCGTTCTTTTCTCGAGGCCAATATCTACGGTTACTTTGAGTAACTTGTCCGATTTAGGCATTTTTTCAGCGGAAAGAATTTCCCCTACCCGAAGATCCAGCTTGCTGAAGTCCTCGAATGTAACCGTATTTTTGATGGGGGGAAGTTCGGGTTTCTGTTCTTCCTGGGTGAGAGCCTGTTGCTCCAGTTTCTCACGCTGTGCTTCGATGGCTGTGTTGTCAATTTTGTGAAACAGAATATCCCCTTTTTCGATGGCTTGTCCTTCTTCAAGCATGGCTGAGGAAATTCGATCCCAGGTGGCTTCTATGATCCCCAGCGATTTTTGTAGCTTCTGACAGGCATCCGGGATTACAGGCTTAAAAAGAACCGACAGGGCCGCCGAAATCTGACAACAGATGTGAAGCACGGTTCCGCAGCGGTCCATGTCGTTTTTTCGAAGATGCCAGGGCTCCATTTCCGTGAAATACTTATTGCCGAGGCGGGCAAGATTCATGGTTTTGTTAATAGCTTCACGAAACTGGAAGTGTTCATAACGGTCCTCGATATCCTGTTTGAACATCTCGATTTCTTTAAGAATGGCCAGATCGTTATCCGACGGATTCTTCAGTGGTGGAACCCGTCCTTCGAAATACTGGCTGGTAAACGAGAGGGTTCGATTCAGGAAATTGCCTAAAATATCCGCTAATTCACCGTTGACATGATCCTGAAAGTATTTCCAGGAAAAATCGGCATCCCGTGTCTCCGGCATTCCTATTCCGAGTACATACCGAAGCAAATCCGGCTCAAAATCATTCAGATAATCGTGCAGCCATACGGCCCAGCCCCTGGAGGTAGAGAGTTTATTCCCCTCCAGATTGAGAAACTCATTGGCCGGTACGTTTTCGGGCAAAACATATCCGTCATAGGACATCAATACCGCAGGGAACATGATACAGTGAAAAACGATGTTGTCTTTACCAATAAAATGAATCAGACGGCTGTCTTTATCTCTCCAGTACTTTTCCCAGGCTTCCGGATCTCCCTTTTGCTCGGCCCATTCTTTGGTTGCAGAGATATAACCGATAGGAGCATCAAACCATACATAAAGCACTTTTCCATCAGCATTCTCTACCGGAACCGGCACTCCCCAGGTAAGGTCACGGGTCACCGCACGGTCGCCCAACCCCTGATTCAGCCAGCTTTTGACCTGTCCCATAACATTGGGTTTCCAGTTTTTGGTCTGGTTAAGCCACTTTTCAAGATCAGGTTGAAAATCTCCTAAAGGCAGAAACCAGTGTTCGGTTTCTTTATATACCGGCTTTTCCCCGGTTACCATACTTCTGGGTTCAATAAGGTCGGAAGGGGACAAAGAGGTACCACATTTTTCACACTGGTCACCAAACGCTTCCGAATAGCTGCAATGCGGACACGTTCCTTTTACATAGCGATCCGGGAGAAACATTTCGGCTTTTTCATCATACAGCTGCGTTTCTTTTTTCTTCTTAAAAACGCCCTTTTCATTGAGTGTTCGAAAAAAGTCCTGTGACGTTTCATGGTGCACCGGTGAGCTGGTCTGTCCGAAGTAGTCAAAATCGATTCCAAACTGTTCAAACGTTTTTTTATTCATTTCATGAAAGCGATCCACGATATCCTGTGGTTTAACTCCCTCTTTTTCGGCAGCGATGGTAATGGGAACCCCGTGTTCATCGGATCCGCAGATAAAGACGATGTCTTCTTTTTTCAATCGCTTATATCGTACATAAAAATCGGCCGGAAGATACGCTCCGGCAAGGTGTCCGAGGTGAAGGGGCCCGTTGGCATAGGGGAGGGCCGATGTAACCAGCGTTCGTTTGCTCATAGAATGAGTAAGCCTGAATAAATACGTTATGGGTTGGGTTGCTTAAAATGCCACAAGATAAGAGATGAGGTATCAATATGAAATACTTGAAGCGGGATTTAGGACTGTACAAAGCGTATGAAACAGGAAGGGAGCGTTTGAAGTCCCGGCCTGCGAGACATGGAAATGGCTAAAAAGTAACGTTAAATAGAAAGGAAGTGAGGTTTCTTTTTTAAGGTATAAGAAGAAAAGTAATAAAAGGTCATTGTGTTTATCTCTGCAAAGCTTTACTTTTTTTTAACCTTGATATAAACTAGTATTAAGGTGTAAAAAAAGGAGGAAGAGACGTGAATATTGTACGATGGTATGCGCTGTACACCAGAGCAAGGTTTGAAAAAAAAGTTTCAGAAGAATTGACGGACAGGGGATATGAACCGTGGCTTCCCATGCAAACGGTTATCCGTGAGTGGTCCGATAGAAAAAAGAAAGTTCAGGTTCCTCTGTTTTCGGGATATGTTTTTTTAAGGTCACATAAAAACAAGCTTAGAGAAGCCGTTACGGTAAACGGTGTGGCCCGGGCGGTCATGTTTAACGGTGAGCCCGCTGTAATAAGAGAAGATCAAATTGAACTGATCCGGAAAGTTCTGGAAGGCCCCGACGCTTTCGAGGTAAAGGAAAAGAATTTTACGAAAGGAGAGCCCGTTCTTGTGGAATACGGGCCACTGAAAGGATGTTGTGGCCTGTGGTTGCGCTGGAAAGGAAAAAAGAGGGTGTGCATACAACTGGAACAACTAAAAAAATCAATTATTGTCGAAGTTCCGGCAGCATATGTGACACGCCTCAATACTGAAAGCGAATTTGAAAACTATAGTACCATCGCCGGGATCCCGGGGTGAGGCTTTGTCCGCTGCCGGTGAACACCCGGTCCGCGTAACTCAGATAACTGAGCTTGGTTTCCAGCAACATCCAACGCATGAGGGGGCTGCGTAAAACGACATAAGCATGATGGCCCCAGCCATACACCATGCGTGTCGACATAGAATGGGATACATCGTGCTCATAGAGATAAAGGCGGGAAAGGAAATCGTCGGTTTCAAACGCCGCCCACCCTGTATCGGCCAGCAATCGTTTATGAAAATGCCACCGAACGTTTTGCCTTAAAGCCATTCCCTGAGAAGTGCCGGTATTCGCAGACGTT
>JASCXY010000190.1 GCA_030012235.1 Balneolaceae bacterium ANBcel3
GGGATGATAATGAAAAAAATAACGGTAAAAACAGACCAGGCTCCGGCAGCTATTGGTCCCTACGAGCAAGCGGTTATTTATGGAGATGTCGTATATTGTTCTGGCCAAATTGGTTTGGTGCCTGACACAGGTGATATGATTTCGGGTTTGGTTGAGCAACAGGCCGAACAGGTGATAGAAAACCTTTCAGCGGTGTTGCAGGCATCGGGATCTTCTCTTGATAAAGTGATTAAATGCACCGTTTATCTGACAGATATGGATGACTTTAGTGTCGTTAATGAAATGTATGCACGTTATTTTGAAAACTTTCCACCCGCTAGAGAAGCGGTAGCCGTATCAGCGCTACCCAAGGGGGCGTTGATCGAGATCAGTTGTATGGCACATCTTTGAAAACGGCTCTGGAGCGATTCCCTGCCCTGTCGGAGAGTTCCACCTCGATGATATTCAATGGTTGCATTGATGTTTCCGGATGATGATGGCGCAATATATTTTTTTCAGGGTCGTATTCTGCAATTCCACGCATTCCGTTCAGGTAAATAACCGCCGAGGAGGGGTCTATTCCTGAAAGAGCATCTTCGACATGAACAAGAGCATAGGGTTTTCGATTGTGTCTCCATGTTCGTATTTCAGGCCGGGAAATCTCCGGACCGGTGGTATCCGCCGCAAGATAATAATGTCCGCCGGATCGCAGAGTTCCTGTAAGTATGTTTCCTGCCGGTGACCGGCTGGATGAGATAAAAACCGGTTTACCGGTTCGCGGATGTGTTTGAAATAAGGATGTGCCTTCGACGGCATCATTCTCAAGGAGAATAGAGAATGATACCGGCACATGAAAGGGTTCCGAGTCGGGAAAGAGAAAAAAGTTGCTGGAAGTTCCAGATATTCCCACAGAAAGAGACTCAAAAAAGGCACCTTCCCGGAAATGGAGCCTGAGACGCATGAAGTCGTGATAAAGAGTCGTTTCGGGTGCATCGGTGTCTATTCGGTGAAGGTACCATTCTCCTTCATCGGTGATAAGCTTGCTTAAGTGAAGAGATGTAAGGGGAATTCCGTTGCTTCCGGAAATATATTTTTGTAACTCATTCGAAAATGAACCTAGTGGATGAACCTTCAGCGATGTGGTGTTATTACCAAGTGGCCTGACCCAGGTTGGGGCCCATTGAACGTTGGGTATTATGGGTTTTTCCGGTGTTTCTTCTATGGGAATTGAATTGGGAGGAACAGGAACGGATACAGCAGGTTCCTGAAAATACACCGATGGAAAACGATTCGCTTTTAGAAGCCCCGGTTTAGTGGATGTTTCACGGGCATTAATACGTGCAACCGCTTCAGAAGTGTTTCCAAAAAAGTCACGGGCTATAATTCGGATGTGATGCACTCCGGGTTCCAGGTCGAGGATTCCGGAGTGTCCGGTATCCTCATAGAAAGGCAAGGTGTTCCCGTTTCGTATATAAAGTCTTTGGTATCCCCTCCGTTCCTTTTTCAGGATGTCGTATATTCTGTCTATAAACATTTGCCGGCTTTGATCGTACGAAAAGCTATCGGCCCGTGAGTGAAAAAAGAGTTCTTCATTCACATACATCTTGAGTTCATACACGGCATGGACATTATTTGAGCCGTTGGCCCGGTCAAATACATTTACAGCCAATCCTATTTTTCCTTCGGTTTCTATAGTGCCAAAATCAAATCGGTTGTTTCTAATGGAAGGCCTTTTCCGGAATACGTTTTTTCCTCCGTTTATAAGGCTGTTTGGGGCGACGGGCTCAACAGCAATCGATGAAAACCGGGGTGGGATCGTATCCTCAATGTATATGCCGGCAAGAAGTGGGTTAAAAGGCCGGCCTTCCGGAGAGCGGAGCTCAAAATGAAGATGAGGCGGTCCGACTCCTGTGGATCCTGTCCATCCGATGAGGTCGCCTTTTGAAAAGTGAATTTGGTGGGATTCGAGGTGTTGATCGAAAACAAAGCGGTACTCCGGAAAGCGGAGAGAGTCTACCAGATTACGGATATTCGGGTGGAAATCTTTAAGATGTGCATACAGAGATACAGATTTATCGGAATGTTTAAGGTAGATAACGTTTCCATATCCGACCGGGCTGACGGAGACCCGGTGAAGCAAGCCATCCCTGGAAGCGAATACGGGATGGCCTTCGGTACCCCACGTTCCGATGTCAATGGCCGCGTGAAAATGTGCGGCTCTGCTTTCTCCAAAAGAGGAAGACATATACCGGCTGGCATTCGTGGGCCACAGATAACGGGTTTCCTCAGATAAAAAGGCCGGCCTTTTTCCTGAGGCTATGGAAACTGAGGCAACCGATCCATTCAGGATCAGAAGTAAAAGCAGAACGGGCAGAAATAGAAAAGTAGAAGAGCGCATGATTATTATAGAAACGACACCGTTGCGTTCAGAGCGATTTGTCCATGATAGCATTTTGCATACAGTCGGTCACCGTCATTCAGGGGCCCTACTCCTTCAGGTGTACCCGTAAATAGAAGGTCTCCTGGTAGTAGAGTCACATATCTTGAAATCTCGGAAATAAGTCGGGGAATGGGGAACAGCATAAGAGAGGTATCGCCGGTTTGACGTCTTTGTCCGTTAATATCAAGAAAAAAATGAATAGGTTCATCGAGATTTAATGCGTTGGCTGGAAGAAACGGACTGATGGGGGCAAAGGTGTCCAGGCCTTTTGCAATAAACCAGGGTTTGCCTTCTTTTTTCAACGCATCCTGGAGGTCTCTTGCGGTCACATCGATACCCAGCCCGATCCCCGCAGTGTGGCTCCAAGCCTGCTCCTTGGGGATGTTTTTTCCTTTGGTACCGATAGCCACAACCACTTCTACTTCATAATGTGGATTGTGGACAAAAGGAGGAATAAGAATCTTGCCATCGGTGGTCAGACTGACACTGGGTTTTGTGAATAGCAATGGTTCGTCAGGGATCGCGTTCCCGAGTTCCTTTGCATGAGCCGCATAATTGCGTCCAATGCAGTATACGTTTCCGGCGGTTAAACCTTTCAGTCCGGGTATGTTTAGGGTATTCATAGGCTGAAAATTAAAAAAGCTCTGCCGAAAAATCGACAGAGCTTTTAATAAGCAATAAAACGCAGTGCTTTAAACGGTTTCTACAGAAACTGTTTTACGGTCGTTTCGTCCTTTATGGAACGTAACAACTCCATTTGCAGTAGCAAACAGCGTATCGTCTTTTCCGATGCCAACATTTGCTCCCGGGTGAAACTTAGTTCCACGTTGGCGGATAATAATATTTCCGGCTTGAACCGTTTCACCGCCAAAATGTTTAACGCCGAGGCGTTTGGATTCTGAGTCACGGCCGTTCTTGGTAGAACCGCCACCTTTTTTATGTGCCATAACTGTTAAGGAATTAAGCGGTTATTTTTTCAATTAAAAGTCTAGTAAGATGACGCCGGTGTCCACGGGTAACCTGGTAACCTTTTCTTCGTTTCTTTTTAAATACAACGATTTTGTCACCTTTTACATGGTCTACGACTTTGGCTTCAATCTTGGCCTTCTCCAGAGTTGGCGTACCGATCTTAACTTTTCCGTTGCCGTCTGAAGTCAAAAGAACACGCTCGAGTGTAATTTTATTTTCGGCATCTGCTTTTTGTTTATCCACGTAAATGACATCATTTTCAGCTACTTTATACTGATGCCCACTAATTTCTACGATCGCGTACATGATGTTGTATATATAATGTGATCAAAAACTGTTTTTTTCAAGATTATAAAGATAATCAATTTATTCGTAATTGAAAAAAAATAAATGAACTATTGGTGCTCAAATGCGGGTTATATATTCGAAAGAGTATGAAGACTCTGGGGTAATTAAAATACGGACTACTTATGGAATCAAAAAAGAACCTGGATAATAGCAAAAAAAAGCTTGCTGAGCTTCACCTTAAAGCGGCTACATTGAAAAACAGAAAAAGGCTTCAGCACGATGGTGGCAGGGCCTGGATAAAAGACGGCCAACTGCACGAAGCCGTTAAGGGCGGGAACCACGACTTGTTTTCAAAATAGGTGGTGTCTTGTAAGATATCCGGGAAGCGAATGGGGATGGTACTTGCTATTGCATACCATGTACTGACTCTGAAACCCTTTTGTTCCGGTTAATCTGATTGATTAGATACACCAAACTCAGGGGTCGATGGCCTTCGTTCTTCTGGTGGAGTCCATTGCCGTTGATGCCTTGGAGCCCAGGGGACACTTTTCATTTTTTCAAGATCTTCAGAGGTCCCAAAACCGGGGAAATCGGATATTCTGTCAAAGAAGTCCGATGAATGCAGCACGTTTCTTTGAACTTCGCCCCAGTAGGTTCCCGGTCTGTTCTCACGAAACTGTTTTGCGATTTCTACACTGGAAAAGCGTCCTTCAGATACCAGGTACAGGTCAATGTCGGTTTCCTTGTAGCCCGCAAGAGTGACGAGATTTTTTACATCCAGATGAGAAGAGGTACTTCCAGGGAGATCGTGTTCCCGATGTAAACGGGCTCCT
>JASCXY010000191.1 GCA_030012235.1 Balneolaceae bacterium ANBcel3
CCTATTCTTTTTAGTGGATGGCGCTCTGCATTGGACTGTTTTTTTATCTCACTGTTCAGTAAGGATGCGGCCAAAGGGGTATCGGTAAGTGACGGTGCTATGCAGTTCACTCTTATTTTAGGAGAAAATTCAGCCGCCAACGCTTTTGTAATTCCTTCTACTGCGCCTTTAGATGCAGAAACTTGCGAATGAAAAGCCAAACCTGTTTGAACGGCAACCGTAGAAAACAATACAATGGATGCATTTTCACTTGCTTTTAATTTGGACAGCGCAGCCTGAATGACTTTAACCGCTCCAACAACCTGAAGGGAATAGTCTTTTATAAAGTCCTCCGGCTTAATCCTGTCAAAGGGCCGGAGAAGAATACTTCCCGGGCAATATGCTACACCGGACAAAGTTTCGGGCAAAAAGTCCATTGTAAGCGTTTCATCCAGGACATTTAAAGAATGCCAGTGAATGCCCTGCTCATTCAAGGCGGTCTCATTTTTATGATAGGTGCCATAAACCTGATGCCCGGATGCGGTTAAGTTCTCTGATAGTTTTTTCCCTATTCCAGAGGATGCGCCGATGACCAAGTAGTTTGCCATTTTCTTTTCCTGCTATTTTTGAGATGAAATGAAATATAAAAAATCGTCCTGTTGAACATGTCAAAACTCAGCAATAGAGGTGTAAGGTTCCCGACCCAACCAGTTATAGACCAAAAATAGCTATTAAAGGTCAAAATATCCTACGTTATCGGCTTTAACAGCCCTTTTGGTATCAAGCTGGCTACATGTTTGTAAATAAACCGGCAGGGAATAGCGGGCTTATTTTTTTTTCGGCCACTATATGAGAAACGTCGGGTAAAAAAGGGGAAAAAAATCCAGCCTGTAAGGAAGCGGGGTGAGCGTTCTCTTTCTATTATCGGATGTGCATCAAACACATATCAAAACTATAAACTATTAATTTAGGGAGAACAATCATGAATAAATCATTTCATATAACTATGGTGCTTGTATTGGCTTTTGCACTCTCTGGCCTGTTTGTAACATTTTGTACCCAATCCGTTGAAAATCATAATATTGGGGAGGAGGTTGTAAATGACGATGAGATTCTCAAGGAGTTTCAGACGGTTGGGCTATTGCACAACAAGGTCATGGCGAAAGTACTTGATGATTTCAGGAACTACGAAGGAGATTTTGAAAACCGGGAGGATTATTTCTCTTTCATAGAGGAGTCACTGGTGAACAATCTTTCCAAGAAAGACCTGCTTCGTGAGATGAGCAGCTCAAAGATCCGCAGCCTGGTTGTTGAGGAGCTGGACCGTTCACAGGTCTCTAATAAAGCAACGTCAGACAATGACCAGGAGTATAAAAGCTATCTTTTAAGCACTGCTAAGGAGTTAAAAAAGCAACTAAACCCCTCACAAATGAATATCCTTCTGCAAGTTGAGGATTTCATAGAGAATTCTCCAACAACCGAAGCGATGATCGCTTCATTGGAGATGCTGAACAACAGCCCGGAAGTCCAGGATCTTGACTATGAGGATCGATGGGTTATTTATACCGCAACTTCCATCGGAGTCGAATCGGCTCACTATTGGAGTACCCATTTTGAGAATTGGGTTGATGTACTGCTGCATAACAAAGTTTCCAATTCTGACTATCAGAAAAGAACAGACATCGAATTCCTGGATTCTGCAAATTGGTTCAGTGGTCGACGTATGATCAATGCTGACATAGCTGGAGGCATTAGTGGTGCCACTGGGGGGTGCTTGGGTGGAATGATTCTAGGTGGTCCAGGAGGATGTGGAGCTGGTGCTGCCAGCGGTGGATTGATTGGAGCTGCCGCTGGGTCTGTTGGAAACGCTGCTAAACAAATCCTTGAAGAATATAATCCTCACTAAAATTAAACAATAACATAAAAGCTGTCCCGTCCTACCATTTGCAACACAGGTCGGGACAGCCTCAAATCTACGGAGCTTGCCATGCTTTTTAATGCAAAATTCAGACTTTTTTTCTATCCGTTTTTTTTCCTGGCATTTCCTTTAATATCATATCTCATAAATCATTTTATATGGTGCAATGAGTTCCCGTTCGAGGAGCTTTCATGGTGTGAGGATCAATACCATAGCTGGACGTATCTATTCGGGCACTCTTTAATAAATATGCTCCTCCTTGGCCTGGTGGACGTTCTCTCTTATCATTTTTGGTTTAAGAAAAAGTCGGAAAAGAAATAGCACAAGGGTGCCTTTAAATTCCCGGATCCGCGGGTATTTCTTTCATTGAATAGACGTGCTATTGCAGTCCATGCACCCTTGTGTCCATTATTTGTTGCTGTTACGGGTTTTTAAATGTGTTATCGAATGACCTGCGCGATTACATCTTCAATCTCGGATGCAGCCTTTTGCATCACCTCATTAATAATTCCTCCAAAAGGCCGGGCCATTAATTCTGAATCCATTCGCGATATGTATGTTTTTCCGTTACTTTTTTCGTACACAGCAACTCTGCAGGGCATAAGGGGTGTCACAATCCGCTCATCATCAAGTTTGAGTATTTCAGCAGAGTATCTGGCGGAACAGAGTTCGAATATTTTCACGTTTAAGACATCATGACCGTGGCCTTTAAGTGTTTCACGCATATCATGTATCACCAAAACACTCCAGCCGGCTTCATCGAGTTTCTTCTCGAATACCTCAACCGTAGTCTCAAAGTCATAGAGGGTTTCGTCTTCCAGCATCATTAAGCCGGGCAGGCTATAGAAACCGATGATTCCCATTAACAACGCACCTAAAATCAGCCCGGCCACTCCATAGATTATTTTTGTTTTCATGATTTTGAAATCTTAGTGTGAATATTAGGATTACAAGCAGTGTAAAGAAATCAGACCAAACAAATAAAAAGACGACCATATGAATACTAAACCCAGTAAAGCTGCCCCCATCCATCATCATTAAAAAAACGGCTTACTTGTTGTCAGAGATCTTCCAGAATACTGAGCAGCGCAGCAAAGTCGACAGGTTTGTTTAAGTATGCTAAAGGTTTTAACGTTTCTGCTCTCTCCTTCGTTTCAGTGTCATCGTAACCCGTAATAAAAATAATAGGGGTTTTGCGAATATTCTGGATCATTTCAGCGGCTTCAATACCATCAATTTCCCCGGCAAGGCGGATATCCATCAAAACAATATCCATATCCATTTCTTTAACAGCAGATATGGCGTGCTCTCCTGTTGTAACACTTTTAGCTACCTGGTAGCCGGATTTTTCCAGTTTTTTTTTCATTAAAATAGCCGTGAGAACTTCGTCTTCAACGAGCAATATCTTGAGCTCCCCTGACATATTTAAACCCTTTCCTCGTAGCGATTATCCTTAAATGCTATTTTTATGGATCTATACTGCAACTCGTTGAACGTAATTGTACCGGCAAGCTGATCCTTAATCACTGTAATAGCAAAGTTATTTTTCTTTTCGAGAAAATCAATGGGTTTATCCCAAAAAGCTCCGTTCTCACCCTTTAATAGAATCTCTATTTCTATGCCCCCGGACATTAATACACTGGATGAAATTCTTATTTCAGCGTGGCTTTCTTTGTTATCTGAATGACGAACATCAACCTTTGCCAGACAGGAAAGCAAGTCATGGATTGCCAGCCCAAGAGGGATGGCAGAATCCAGTAGGATTTTAACCGGTTTGAGATCGAAGGTAATGCTAAAACCTGCTTTTTCGAGATTATTTTCCAGAATATCATGTGCGAGCGTTTTAAGGTATGCTCCCAAATCGATCTTTGACAAATGATCTCCTTTGTTCAGTTCACGGTGAGCCAGTGCCATCGATCGGATTTTACTACTCATATCAATGACATACTGCTCCAATGAAATATCCGGCTCTGTCAAAAGCTTATACTCGAGCAATGCTTCGATCACCTGCATATTATTGTAACTTCGGTGAGCGAGCTCCCGGACAAGATTTTCCTTATCATTTATGGTTGCAACCAGCTCCTCCATCATTTTTTTTCTGTCCGTGATATCTTCTTTTATGGCAACAAAATGAATGATCTTGCCATCAGCATCCCGGATGGGAGAGATAACCGCCCTTTCCCAAAATCCTTCTCCGCTTTTTTTCAAGTTGTGCATCTCTCCGGTCCATTCCTTTCCCGTCTTAAGCGTATTCCAAAGATCTTCATAAAAGGCACTGTTCTGATGCCCTGATTTCAGAATACGTGGATTTTGTCCCAGCACTTCATCGAATGAATATCCGGTAACTTCACAAAAATACGGATTGACGTAATCAATAGTACCTTCAGCATCGGTAATAATCACGGATACGGAGCTTGCTTCAACGGCACGTTTAAGAAGTTTTAGCTTTTCTTCCGTTTTTCGCTTGGCCTGCTTTTCTTTTGCTTCATCAAGCGCTCTTTTAACTGTATAAGAAAGACGACCAGGCCGGTCTTTCATTACGTAGTCAACGGCCCCTTTTTTCAGTAGCTCTATGGCAGCCTCTTCGCCAATGGATCCCGAAA
>JASCXY010000192.1 GCA_030012235.1 Balneolaceae bacterium ANBcel3
TTGTGTCCAAAACGTACGACATGAATTTAATATGTTTCAGCTGCGCATGATGGATGAAACGGGCAGCAAACCGAAACATGAAGAGAGATCAATCGTAAATAGCAGCACATCGAAAATGCTGTAAAAAACGTATTTAGCGGGAAATCAGCTACAATTTAGAAGCACGACTCCGGTTGCAAAAACGTTTAGCATGATGCTGGAAAACAACCATTAAATATCCGGAAAAAAAGTGTGATTATAAAGCAGGAAAATTGCTTTGGGCTCTATCGGGTAAACGCATATACCAGCAGGTTTACACCCATTCTCAGGGCTTTTTCGGTGATGTGTTCCGGATTGTCATGTACATCATAGGCCCATCCATCGGCAAGATTACTCTCGTACGTGTAGTATAGTACCAGTCGGCCGTTTCGGAAAATACCGAAACCCTGTGGCGGCTTCCCGTCGTGCTCATGGATTTTCGGCAGTCCGTCCGGAAAATCAAAAACCATGGAATAGATCGGATATGAGGCCGGAAGTTCGACCAGGTCTTCATCCGGAAAGATTTTTTGGATAACAGGGCGAACATAAGGGTCGAAGCCGTAATCGTCATCGATGTAAAGAAATCCGCCGTTATCCAGATATGAGCGCATATTTGCAGCTTCAGACTCGTTGACGTCGATATTCCCGTGTCCTGTCATAAATAAAAACGGATATTGAAAGATATCCCGGCTACCCATATCCACATCGTCGTACGTCCGGTCGATTGAAATGGGTATATACCTGACGGCAAAATCTGCAAGATTTGTTAACGCGGAAGGGTCATTGTACCAGTCGCCCCCACCCCGGTAGCGGATACGTGCGATTCGGAACCGGTCATCTTGAGAAGAGGTGTTGCGATCCACGGCCTGGTGCTCCACGGGTTGATTTCGTGAAGTGGTATCTGATGGGAAAGCCAAAAGAAGAGAGATAAAAATCAGGGATACAAGCCCAAAAAAGGATTTGGAAGCCATTATCATGAACATATATAAAAAGTGAGTCCGGGGAGTGAAAAACAGGCCCGGATAAAATCAAAATCTACGATTCAAACGAAATAAACGGGCGGGTTGTTGCGGACAAAACGGCAGAACGTTGCTCTGAAAGGGAACCTGCTGAAAGTTAATGAGAATTGTTGCAACGTGTAACCACTTCTTTTAACTTGGATAAGGCCTTTCTGTCGCCTGTCTGTCAACGATTAAGCGGTATTTAACTTTAGAAAAAAACGTATGAAAAAAGCTATTTCCATCAGTCTTCTGCTTCTTGGTTTTTTGATAACGCATTGTGTATCAGCGTATACACCGGAAAGGACAGAGCCCCCATTCTGGTGGACGGGAATGAAAAATCAGGAACTACAGCTTATGATGTACGGGGAAGGAGTAGGTGATATGAGAGTATCGGTGGATTATCCCGGGGTGATTCTTTCACGAACGATTCGTGTTGAAAACCCAAACTATCTGTTTGTTGATCTTATCATTGGAGAGGATGCCCGTCCGGGGATGGTGTCCATTACACTTCAAAGCGCAGAGGGGGCGTCTTCCTTTGAGTATGAACTTAAAGAACGTCGGGATAACCGCAACAGGCATCAGGGCTTTGATGCATCGGATGTGATTTATCTGATCATGCCGGATCGTTTTGCCAATGGAGATCCCTCCATCAGTGAAATAGAGGGAATGCTGGAAGGGGTGGATCGAAACGAGCCATTTGCACGACACGGCGGTGATATTCAGGGAATCATAGATCATCTTGATTATATATATGAGCTGGGCATGACCGCCTTATGGCTGAATCCGATTATGGAGAACGATATGCCGTATGAGTATAGTGAGCGCGTCGGGTTTTATCATGGATATGCGGCGACAGACAAATATAAAGTGGATCGGCGTTTCGGTACCAATGAACTGTTTGTTGAGATGGTGGATGAGGCACACAAGCGGGGATTGAAAGTGATTATGGATAAAATTCACAATCACATCGGAACGCACCACTGGTGGATGGACGATTTGCCAACATCGGACTGGATTCACGATCAGGAGCGATATGGAAACACTTCTTTTCGCACCAATACCATCATGGATCCCTATGCTTCTAAAAAAGACTATGAAACGACGGTCAAGGGATGGTTTGTTGATGAAATGCCGGATCTAAATCAGCGCAACGAGCTTTTGGCAACGTATCTCATCCAAAATACCATTTGGTGGATTGAATATGCCGGAATCGACGGTATCCGGATGGATACGCACCCTTATCCTTTTAAGGATTATATGGCGCGATGGAGCAGGGAAATACTGGAGGCTTATCCTGATTTTAACATCGTTGGCGAAGTCTGGATGCCCAATGTGGCCATGACGGCCTGGTGGCAGTATGATTTTCCGACACGTTCCGGATACAACTCGTATCTCCCGAGCGTAACGGATTTTCCGCTGTACAGTGCTATTGTTGCCGGGCTCAACGAAGAACCGGGCTGGGATACGGGTATGAACCGGATCTACCTTACCCTTGGACAGGATTTTCTCTATACCGATCCGTTTGAAAATGTCATTTTTGTGGATAATCATGACGTGGACCGGTTTTTTTCGAGTATCGGAGAGGATTATGAGAAGTTTCGACTTGCTATGGCCCTGCTGTACACGACAAGAGGTGTACCCCAGGTCTTTTATGGTACCGAGATATTGAAAACCGGTGCCGGCCTCGATGCCCATAAAAGAAAAGATTTTCCGGGGGGGTGGCCGGAAGATCCTGTAAATGCATTCACTGAAGAAGGCCGGGCTGAATTGGGTGAAAAACGCGGATTGCCGGTCACCGAAGCTTTTGAACTGGTAAAAAAGCTGAGTTGGTGGAGACAAGATAAACCGGTGATCCACAATGGGAAATTGACACATTTTATTCCGGAGGACAATGCGTATGTGTTTTTCCGCCACAATGAAAACGAGACGGTCATGGTAGTTATCAATGCGTCTGGAGAGGAGGTTTCTTTAGATTTAAATCGTTTTTCAGAGCTGGTTCGGGAATTCAGGTACGGTTATGAGGTCATCAGTGAATCTACCGTCGAATTGGGCCATACCCTCAGCGTTCCGGCTATGACTCCGATGATTTTGGAATTGCGATACCGCCGATAAGTTTTTACTTTGTATTAAAGGTTTTTATAGCTCTGCCATTACTCTCATATTAGCCAAATATTTCCGCACGAAGAGTGTGCCGGCTTATCCAACGATGGCCGGGAGAAACTACCTGGATGCTTTGTGCAGGGCTATCCGGTTAACTTGCTTAAGGTGTTTTAGGCGCTTTTGGGGTTGCAATAAATCCCATTGCATCTGACATATCTTCAATGAAGTAGCCTGAATGCAATCTCCAGGCCTTTTGTATTAAAAAAAGGTCGCCGGCAGCGCTTTGAGCCATTATAAAACCAAAAAGAAAAACAAAGAAACTTCCGGTAAAGAGTCCGGCAATCAGCGGAACAATACCCAGAAGGATAAAGGGCATTATGACCCCGGTTCGAAATCCCCAAATACTCAGGGGCTCTTTAATATGGACATAAAGAGCCAGGTTTTTTTTGCTGATGCCAAAAGACAGGCCTTTAAAACCACTGCTCAAAAAGGGAAGAAAAAAGAGAGCATGAATAAGTTCGTGGATAAAGGCACCAACGATGATGGCAACCCCAAAAGCCAGTATACTAAGGGCCCAGTTTCCCATAGTGACCCCAAAGCTTCCTTCGACAGGATCAAAAAAAACTATGGGTCCGGGCATTCCCCAAACTATGATAAAGGGCAAAAATGCAGCAAAGGCCATGACCATTGTAATTTTGGCTGCTACGAAACTGATCTCATCAATACTTCCGGTTATAGTGAGTTTTTCCATAGTATTCAGACGAAATGAGAGCGAATGACTTGGATGAATACATACAAGAGGCTGCCTCCAAAAAGGGTATAAATGAAAGTTTTCCCGAATTCGACCACTTTTGCATGAATACTATTTGTCTGGCCATCGGAAGTTCCGCTAATTGCTCCCTTGGATTTCCCGGGAGATGATGGTATATCAGCTTTAGAATAATCAGGAATTTCAAGCTTGACAATCGTGATGGTAAAAAGGTAGTAGAGTAGAAACAGCGGACTTATTATTAGAAAAAAAACAGGTAAAGAGGGATTAGCCCAGGTAAAATATAAAAGGGAGAACCACGACGTGATTGAGCCGAGTGCGAACAAAAAGGGGTAGCGTTTAACGATATTCATCAAAGCCAGAATGAGTCCTGAAAAGGCTGCAACTGACCAAAAAAGATAGGCCGGAGGAATATTTCCAATAGTCGCAATTTCCGGAGGGGACATCCGGTAGTAGTAGGCTCCAAAAACGATAGAAGAGAAAACGACAGCACCAATTGCCCGTCGGCTGTAGGTAATGTCGGTAATCCATGAATAGATAGATTGAGTCATGTTGCTTTAGGTTTTCGGCCTTTAGAGATTCCTTCTATGTCAGGCCGATGGTTTT
>JASCXY010000193.1 GCA_030012235.1 Balneolaceae bacterium ANBcel3
TGATTGGTTTAGCTACATTGACAATCACAATGATGCTTATGTCTGCTGATATATTACAAGCAAATACACCTTCTAATGCCCCATTATTCCATCAATTTGTATATGAAGGAGATGATCAGGTATATCGGGATTATCCATTAGAAGAAGATGAATTTTACACCCCTATATTACAGGGAACCTATCCGGATCCGGCTATTGTACGCAGAGGAGACGATTACTTCATGGTACATTCCTCGTTTTCCATGTGGCCGGGGATCCCCATTTTCCATTCCAATGATTTAGTGAATTGGACACAAATTGGCCACGTGTTAGACCGTCCATCCCAGTTGAAAGTTTATGACACGGGAATCAGTGCGGGACTCTATGCTCCGGCTATTAAATACAATCCTCACAACGAGACCTTTTACATGATTACTACGCAATTTGCCGGTGGTATTGGCAACATGGTGGTAACAACCAAAGATCCTTTTGAGGGTTGGAGTGATCCCTATCCGCTCAGATTCAATGGAATTGATCCTTCCTTGTTCTTTGATGATGACGGAAAAGCCTATGTGGTGCATAACGATGCTCCGGACGAAGGAAAAGAATTATATCAGGGTCACCGTGTGATTAAGATCTGGGACTTTGACCTGGAAAAGAATCAGGTGATTGAAGGAACCGATAAAATTATCGTTGATGGCGGTGTGGATATTACCAAAGAGCCTATTTGGATCGAAATGCCCCATATCTATAAAAGAGATGACGGTCGGTACTATCTTTCCTGTGCGGAAGGAGGAACAGGTGACTGGCACAGTCAGGTTATCTTTGTTGCGGATCACCCACGTGGGCCATATACCCCGGCTCCGAACAATCCGATTATGACCCAGCGTTATCTCAATCCGGATCGTCCCAACAGAGTAGAGTGGGCGGGCCATGCGGACATAGTGAAAGGTCCCGATGATGAATTATATGCCGTATTCCTTGCTATTCGTCCTAATGAAGCCGGCCGGGTCACAACAGGAAGAGAAACCTTTATCCTTCCGGTAGACTGGAGTGGTGAGTTTCCGGTATTTGTCAATGGCCTCGTTCCATTTGAGCCAAAACTGAAGATGCCTGAAGGTGTGGTGAATAAAACCGGGCAAGACGGATTCTTCCCCAATGGAAACTTTACCTTTACCGAAGACTTTCAAGCCGACAAACTGGATTACCGGTGGATTGGAATGCGTGGTCCAAGAGAAGAGTTCATTACCACCACTGAAAAAGGACTTTATGTGACTCCTTTTGAGACGAATATTAAAGCCAGAGCTGCTATATCTTCATTGTTTAAGCGCCACATGCACAATACGTTTACAGCAACTACGGTTATGGAATATACTCCTGAGTCGGAAAATGACCTGGCCGGGCTTGTCAACTATCAAAGCGAGTACTTCCACTATGTATTTGGCATTACAAAGAAAGGAGGAGATGATTACCTCTTGTTGCAGCGAACAGAAGACGGATCTTCAACGATCGTTGCCAGTACAAAGATTGATACTTCCCAGCCGATTCATTTGAGAGTACGGGCAGAAGGCGATTCCTATCAGTATTTATACTCTACAAATGGAACCGACTTTACCTCGCTTGGCGGAGTAGTTTCCGGTGATATTCTTTCGACCAACGTTGCCGGTGGATTTACCGGAGCGTTAATCGGTTTATATGCGACGACATCCAACGATGCCCGTCCATAAGTGATTTTTCTTCGAATCATTACTGAAGCCATGCTGTCCATTTGGATGGCATGGCTTTTTTTATTCTCTATAGATGTTCGGAACCCGGTTTATGTAAGGTCAAATTAGGGATTCGTTCTTTACGGCTCTTACGTATAAAGGGGGCTCCAGGAAGAACGGCATGTATCGTGTCTCGGTAACTTTCAGATTTACATGGGCCAGGATACTCTGTGGATTGCTATCCAGCTTACAATTATTAGAACAGAACGAGAGAGGCCGGGAAAGAACCCTTTGAAAAAAACAAAAGAAGGCCGAATCCGATAAGGTATGCTCAAGTGCTATGAATGTACCTCCGGGTTTGAGGACCCTGTATATTTCTTGAATGGCTTTCCTTTGATCGTTCACTGAGCAAAGAGTAAAAGAACACGTAACGTGATCAAAAAAGATACTTTCGAAATTGAGCTTTTCGACAGAGCCCTTCATTGGGAAAACATTGGAAATGTGATGCTTATCAAGCAAACGCTGTGCATTCCTTACTCTATTATCATCAATCTCTACAGCAAATACCCGGTCTGCATTCCTGTAAGAAGTGAGTGACAATCCCTTTCCAAACCCTATCTCAAGGACGGTACCCGTCAAAGAGGGAAGAGTCCTCTCAAAAAAGTAATTTTTGAACGCCTTATATCTATTAAAAAGAGGAAGCATGATTCTCAAAGTGAGGTGGCGACAACAAGAATATACATGCGTACAAAGGCAGGAAGCAGATGCCTTGTGACTATAGCATATACGAAACTAAAAAGACGTCCAGTTACATCTATAAAGTACCAAAAAGCCTTTCCGGATAAAACGTTCGTTCGCCTGCCAATACTTCTATCTTAGTCATATCACAAGGGGTTAATCCATACCAATCTACACCCTGTACGTTCGTAATTTACAAACGGTCATAATCCTCGGGTTCCGCATCTGGAATTTGAGACATGATGTCCTCAAAATCCTTGCGATTTCCTTTCTTCGCTCTTTCTTTTAAATAATCAACCGTCAGTAAGACTGATAATTTTTCCGATACCGCCAAACTGATAAATTGATTCATCGAAACTCCTTCTTTTTTGGCCAGGTCCTTCAGTTTTTTGTGGACCGACTCCGGAAGTCTTACACTTAATGTACTCATGACAGTTTCTCGATTACTTTTAAAAACTCCTTGGCTGTAACAGCCTGAATTCCAAATTTATTAACGCCTGCAAAATCAGCCTTGTTACAGGTCAGGATGTATTTACAACCAGCTCGTACGGCTAACTCCAAAATTAAATCGTCTCCTGGATCTCGTAAAATAGGTCGCCATAAGAAGTAAACGTCATGGCAGTTACAAACCCGATACAAGTAGTCCAAGAGTTTATCTATTTGCTCATTCGAAATGGATAATGTCAGCTGTTTTCTCTTTAGTACATCCTCATACTCCAAAACCAATGGAACAGAGAGATTAATTTCATATTTTCCAGAATGAAGCAAAGAGAGCAAGCGAAATGAAGCTCCTTTTCGGGATCTTAGTGCGGAGTAGACGACATTTGTATCAAGTATTATTTGATTCATGTTGGTATCATATACAATACCACACATAAAATCAAGCCAATAACCTTTCGGCAGGCTAACAGTCGCATAAATCAGGTGTTTGAGTGTTTCCGCCTCATGATAACCGGAGGGCCATGACGGTTATGCGTTTGCCGTTAAGCTTCTTCTCATACTTTTCGGATTTTTTGATCTCAATGAATTGCTTTACACAAAGTTTTTAATCAACTTAGACAACAACAACTAATAAACGTCATGACGATGGATAAGGCCTTAATAGACGAGCTTTCTCAACTAAAAAAAAGCGAAAAAATGATTTTAGTTGAAGCTTTGTGGGATTCAATTGCATCAGACCCATCAGAAGTGGAAGTTCCAGAACATCACAAAGCAATTATTGAAGAACGGCTCAAAACACTTGAAAAGGACAAAAAAACGGGATCAAGCTGGGAAAAAATCCGTCAAAAATATTTGTAAGCTAAAGTGCCTCTATCACTAATACTTACCGAAAAGGCAGAAGAAGATTTAGATGATGCTTTCCATTGGTATGAAAAACAGGAACCAGGGTTGGGCAAACAGGTTATTCGATGTATTGATGCCAAGATTGCAGATATAAACCGACACCCTCTTCATCATCCGGTCGTTCAAAATGAAAGTGTTCGGCGTGCACTAGTCAACAGATTTCCTTTTTCTATCTATTTCGAAATTGAAGAAGAGTTGATTACCATTTTTGCAATTCTTCATCAAAGAAGAAGTCCTGACTACTGGAAGTCAAGAATATAGCTATGAAAACGTAATAATCGGTTTCACTCGTACGGGTGGAAGGACTTCACCTGTCCACAACGTCCATCTCCCTGCCAATTAAATCTGGACCGTTCGTACCATAGAAGCACAACTGTTTCTATGATAGCCTGAATATAAAACGCCACGGACAGAAAGAAAGAATTTCCATCAGTGGCGTATATCAAAACGATTTAAGATGCTTTATTAGCACCAGATTCATTCGGTTGGAAAATGAAGCTTACGACTCCTTTTTTATCTTGTCGTCCACCGAATACGTTCCGCTTCCCATGAATCCCAGTGCAAGACTGGCAACAAGCAGCATGATATCCAGCCGGTAAGCGTTAAAATCCTGTCCTAATTTGGTTGTAAGAATCGCAACAACCATAATAAAGGCCAGTAAAAAAGCCGGAACACGGATATAAGCTCCGGCAAGAACCAAAATTCCACCGACAAATTCTG
>JASCXY010000194.1 GCA_030012235.1 Balneolaceae bacterium ANBcel3
CCGCTTCCTGCGCCGGTTATCGTAAGTGAAACTTCATACGTTCCCGGCTCCCGGAACATGTGCGTTGCCCTGGCTCCCACGGCTGTCCCATCGCCCCCAAAATCCCAGGAATAGGAACCCACCATGCCATTTGGATCGAAACTATCGCTGCCATCGAACTGGACGGCGGTATTTGCACAGACGGTTATTTCCGATTGAGCGATGCGGGCCTGCGGTGTTCCTTCCACATATACATTCACCACTCCCACGGAGGGCTGTTCCACAATGCCGTCACGCAAAGACAAGATGGCCTGATAATGGCCGGGATTGCGGTATACGTGCTCCGGTTCAGACTCGCTGCTTGTGTTTCCGTCCCCAAAGTCCCAGTGCATGCTGAGCGTGCCTCCATCGGGATCGTAGCTCTCACCGGCGGTAAACGATACCGGCTGATCGGCACAGGCTTCCATCGTTGGCGGAAGATCAACCACCGGCGGACGGTTAATAACAACCTCAATCTCTTTTTCTACAACGGAATTGCCTAAGTTCTCACCGTCATCGGCGGTCAGGAGGACCCGGAAGGTGCCGGTCTCCGGGGCGATCCAGTCGAACGCGGTTTCGTTTCGGACCGATCCATCGGGAAGTCTCCAGGCCAGTTTAAGTCCCCCCTCATCGGGGTCAAAGCTCTCAGAAGCATCCAGGGATACTCTCAGGCTGTTTGAATACACGGTAGATTCTGTTACGATGACCGGGGACTGGTTGATACGGATGCTCCCGTTTTTTTGTGCCGTTGAGTTATCCAGTCCTTTTCCATCGTCGGCGTACAGGGTAAATTCAACGGTTCCGGGGTGATCAAACGTGCGCTCTACCACGGTTCCGGTGAATTGTCTTCCATCCGAAAATGCCCATCGGAAACTGAGCTCTTCCCCTTCGGGATCATAACTGTCGGATGCATCAAAGCGCACTCTTCTTCCCGGTTCAGAAACCTCCTGGTCGCTGTGCCAGCGAACGACCGGCGGGTGGTTGACCTTTACTTCAACGGTTTCACTTCCGGTGGCGTCATCAAACGGAGAATCATCGCGCACTACGAGGGTGATATGATGTCTTCCGGGCGAATTCAGTGCTTTTTCCAGCGTGGGGCCGTCTCCTATTTTCCTTCCGTTACGAAACCATTCGTACGTTACGATGCGTCCGTCTTCATCATAACTTTGGCGCCCATCCAGTACAAAGCGTCTTCCGGGAGCCACCATCTCCGGAGCCTGAATCACTGCCACCGGATTTTTATTAATTCGTACTCTGTGCTGGACCGACTGTTCACTGTTGGATAGTCCGGTACCATCATCAACCGTAAGTGTCACGGTAAATTCACCATGGGTATCGTACGTATGTGTGACTTCGGACCCGGTAGCGGCGTTACCATCCCCGAAATCCCAAATAAACTGAACGCGGTCCGGCTCAAATCCGTGGCTTTGCCGCGCGTCAAATTCAACACGGGCGTTGTTGGTGTGTGACACGGCTTCTACCACCGGGACAGGATCTTCATTCACCCGAATTTCCCTTTCCAGCCGCTGTTCCGAATTTTCCACTCCTTCGCCGTCGTCCACTACCAAAGCAATAGTATAGGAGCCGGGTTCATTAAAGCGGATGGTGTTTTCGGCTCCTTCAAACCTTCGGCCATCGGAAATAACCCATCGGAAGTCGAGGGAGTCCTCATCCGGATCGTATGATTCGGTACCGTCCAGGGTAATTTCATCGTTGGGAGCCACTATTTCAGGAATGGAGAATACGGGAACAGGAGCCGCGTTCACCTTATAAACGGCATCGGTTTCATAGCGGGCATTTTGGGTCCCCGTTTGGTCATCTACGGTCAAAAATACGCGGTAATAGCCGGGTTCTTCATGAAATATGGTCACTTCCTCCCCTTCTACCCGTTCTTCCCGGTCGGCAACCCTCCAGATAAAGCGCAAGTCGTCGCCATCGGCATCCATGACATTTTTAGCACGGAAAGTCACTTCACTGGATTCAGCAACCACCCGTTTGTAGTCGATTTCGGCATAAGGCTGGGTATTTACGACGATCTCGAACTCCTGGGTGGTATCTGTGAAATTGGAATTCGGGGCGTTGTCGGAGATGGTCAGGCGGACGTGATAACGGCCGGAAACCGATTGGTTGAATACGAACGTGTCTGAACTGCTGCGGAAGACATCATTTAAATACCATTGATACTCCAGATCCCTTCCATCCGGATCGTATGAATCCGAGGCATCCAGAATGACGTTTTCTCCCGGCGAAACGATAGGCTGGTAGCCCTCTACTTCAATAACCGGCGGGGTGTTTACGTGCAACTCCCCTTCCATGACCAGGTATTGCGGAAAATGCCGGCCTCGTACCGGAACAATCAGCCGATACTCTCTGGTGCCAAAGCGTCCGAAATCGTGACTGAATTCCGGGCCGGTAAATTCCCGGTTTCCGACAAACCATTCGGCATTGTTAAGATCAAGGGCGGTTCCCCGATAGGATGCCCTGAGTCCATATTTAGTGGGTTCATCAAACGGTAATTGCTGGATATCCGGGGTGTCCAGATCGTCTTCGCTGAGTACGACCGGGTCGAAATAAAACGGGACAATCTGATCCCGTCCACGGAGTACGCGGTTATTAATCCGGATGCGGGAGCCGGTCATGATGACTCCCCAGCGGTTGTCCTTTCGGTATTGCTGCCGTTGAAAGTCCTCCCATCCATCGCTTAGATCCCGTGTTTCACTGAACGCGTCGATAAGAAACACAATACTGTCTTCATGCCCCTGTACTTCCATTTCCGGAGGCGGGATATCCCCCCAAAGCGGACGGAACTGAAACTGGTTGGATGCCATCGAGCTGATTAAGCCCACAGAGAGGTTGAGAGTGATCAGTTCCCAGTCGTCGGCTCCCGGCCCGGTGATACGAATTTGAAAGTCATTTACATCGTTTCCATCATCGGTGTGCACTCTCATGATATATCCGTCGTTCCTGTTACCGGACAATTCAAAAAAGGGAACCCAGCGGTTGAGGAACCGGCTTTCGGTGAACGCCGTGACTTCCTCCAATGCGTCCGCGCCGTTCGTTGCACCACGTTCCGAGAGAGAACGGTCTCTCAATATATACAGGTCATCAAACGGATACAGAGCATAGGTGGTTCGGGTGGATGGGTCTCCGATCACGACATCCGCGAATCCGCCCAAACCCGCATCAAAAATTTCCACGACTGCCGCTCCCGGATTGCTTACACCCGGCTTTGGCCGAAACCAGTAGTCGTATTGCCCGAGATCATCCCCGGATGAAACCGTAGCTGAGGTTCCTGATATAGAGAAGTAGACATCCTGTGCTGTTGTTCTTTCCGGCAAAGCCAGGATCGCCGTGATGAGGATTATCCAACCGAAAAATAATACGTGTAATTTTGTATTCATACCCACCCTGTCTGATCAACCATACGTTTTTATGAACACGTACCGGATGTGCCATGCACTTTGACGGGGCCTCTCTGCAAGCGCTGCCACCCTTTGTGCGCGCGAAGCCGCCTTTCCCTCCGATACCATTAAAAGAACCAAATTAGCCCGGCATTCGCACCTATTGGCAACGAACCACCTCTTCAACCGGGCTGTCCGGCTTTACTTCAAAAAAGCAAAGCGAAACAAGAACCATCCCTTACATAAAACGACACATATACCGCTCACTGCGGATACAACCTTCGCCTGTCCGGAATATAGTTCCGGTGACAATATACTAAGGATCAGGCCTATTGAAAACTTTTCTCACTTTTTACCCGCTGTTTTTTCCATTAAAACGGGGTATTGTAATCATACGTAGCCCTATAACAGGCTGATAATATTAGTACTTATCCTCTTTTTTGCGGCGGACGGGTGGTAAGAGTATAAAGCGGGTTATCTTACAACGGCTTCCAGTTTATATAATTTATCCGATGGACGTACTTTTTCAGGAACCGGTGTGGAAAAGAGCCCACCCTTATCCACCTGTTTCACACGTTCATCATCCAGCCGTAATTCCTCTGCCCGAAAAGTAAGGGCACCGGTGGTGGGGCCTGTGACCAGCAGTTCGTCTCCTTCCGAGACCTGCCCGGTTTGTATAAGAAAGGCCCCTATTCCCCTGTTGGAATAGTATTTTTTACATGGCCCCAGGAATTTCTTCTTTTTGGTGGCTTTGGAGCCATGCACATCGCTCCATTCGCCCATGGTCCTTCCGAGATAGTACCCCTCCCAAAAACCACGGTTGAAGACGGTTTTAAGCTGTTCTTTCCATACCAGGGCCTCCTCGCGGGTGTAGGTTCCATCCAGAAGGGCATCAAATGCTTTTCGGTAGCTTTCCACTACGGTATAGACGTAATCCGAAGAGCGGCCCCGGCCTTCGATTTTGAAAACGGTGGCTCCCGAGTCCAGAACCTGATCCAGAACATCGATGGTACAGAGATCGGCCGCGCTCATGATGTATTCGTTATCCACCTGAAGTTC
>JASCXY010000195.1 GCA_030012235.1 Balneolaceae bacterium ANBcel3
GCCGGAATGGAATACTCCGGACGGTGGAAAAGAGAGGGTTCACGGGAGTTGTTTATATAATTGAGATAGTCGTTGACCTCCGGAAAAACAATATTTTCCATCATAGTGGCATCCATTTCCAAAATGGAATAATGCCCGGCCGAACCCCTGAAACAGTTCGATGCATACTGAACGACGTGCTTGAACTCATGGGCAATAGTCACTTTCAAGGCCGCAAGAGCATTGTCCTCCAGTCCGTAGTCCGGAAAGCCCTCAAAGGTGTGGTGAACAAATATTTGAAGGGGACTAACCGGATCAAACCAACCATAAACACCCGAATCGTTATGATACTCTATAGTAATTAGAGAATCACCTGTTGCAGATCCCAGACTCTGCCGGCAGTCCTGATCGCCACGCATTACCGTCGGATCCACAAAACCCAGAGTCTCTACCTGGTACCGATAGGTTGAATCGGCATAATAAGCCGTCCAGTAGACATAATCGGGTACATCCATCCCAAGTTCATACGTTTCCGGGACGGCATTGGACCCACTGGTACGGTAAAGAATCCGAAACCGGCCACTTTCCGAATAGTAGGCTTCTAATCCGGCCTCTTGTTCTCTATGGAGGGAAGATTCCATTTTTGAACGGACGGCCGGAGAGACTTCGTTTTTGACTTGCTCATACATATGGAAATAAGGGGTCAGGCATCGAACCGAAGCCGGCTCTTCCATGGAGGAATGTGATTCGGGATGGCCAAATTGCTGTTCCAGCTGCTGAACCATCTCATACCTATGCCTGTCATCGGCGGGGAAACCGGTTAAATTTCTGTCGGATCCATGTGCAGTATATCCCCAAAAAAGAGAAAGCCACACAAGTCCGGTAACGGTACAGGCTATTTGCTTTAAAGCACGCATGGCTTTATATACATAAAGCTAATAAAATGAATTAATGTATTAACGTCATTTTTCCTGTTTTATGCACACCCGGAGCCCTCAGACGATACAGGTACACTCCGCTCGAGAGTCCGGCAGCATTAAACGGAACATCATACATTCCGGGCTGAGTCAATTCGTCATAAACCGTTGCTACTCTTCGTCCCACGACATCATAAACCGTGATCTCAATGTGCTCTTCCCGGGGTGTGGAAAAACGAAAGTTTGTGCCCGATCCTACACCCGTCGAACCAAAAGGGTTTGGATAGTTTTGCATGAGTGCAATTTGCTCCGGAATCGTCAATACTTCCAGGGCAAAATCAATTTCAGTGGATGAAAAGCGCATGGCATTTACAACTACTATGATCAAAGAGTCGGTTTCTTCCATCGAAAACGGTGATTCTCCGGTTGTCACCCCACCAGGCGGACTTTCAGGCAACCACTCCTCAACCGTGTTGTCATTTTTATAGGCAAGAACCCCAAAACCTACGTTGTCATTTGTGTGATTTGCCACCAAACGAAGGTTGCCTATTTGTCCAATATCAGGAATAAACCGGTAAAAAGAAGCCGACATTTGATCCAACCGAATATTTTCCTGTGTGCCTTCCGGTATTCGATCGAACTTTTTAGCAAAACGGGCATTCGGATATGCTGTTGATTCTGAAAATCCATATCCCGGGGCCGTTCTGTTTCCTGAAACAGCATGCCAGAGATAGTTTCTTGTCTTGTGCTTCGTAAAATAACTCTGTGGGTTTCCCCCATGTCGTTCATCAAAAATTCGGTTCATGGCATGATCCATCCGTATCTGTTGATTTTGATGAATCACATCCCAGGTATCCACCCAAAAATCCATACCGATGTACTCTGCATAATAAAGCATCCAGGTCACATGATCGTAAGCTACCGGAGTAGAACGAGCAGGGTTTCCAAAAATTCCAAACGTGCCGGTAATATAGTTATAGTAGTCATTCACTTCCGGATAGACGATGTTTTCCATCATGGTGGCATCCATCTCAATCCAATGAGTAGAACCGGCTTCGCCATTAAAACAGCTTGATGCATATTGAATGACATGCTTCAGCTCATGAGCAACGGTAACCTTCAGCGCTCCCTTAATCTGTCCCTCCGGATCTTCGTTTGGCGGAAAGTCCTGAAAAGTATGATGGACATAAAAAGCGAACGGTTCTGATCCCCGAAATTCACCGTAAACATTACCTAAATTGCGCAAATAAACCGTAATAGGTCGCTCCGTCCAGTTTCCAACTCTGTTTCCGCATTCTCGGCCTTGATGTTTCGTCGGATCAATAAAACCCAGTTCCTCGACCTGCACCCGATAGGAATAATCGGCATATTCAGCGGCCCATTCAACATAATCGGGAATGCCGGTGCCTGTCTCATCCGCCGATGGTACCGCATGGTTTCCGGATAAATAATAATCTATGATGAACTTTCCTGACTCTGAGTAATATTGATAGGAAGGCTCATCGGCTTCAACCATACGGTTTTGAAGTTTTTTTCGAATAGCCGGAGGAACTGAAGATGCGTCTTGTTCATAGTGAAGCAGATAGGGAGTCATGCATTTAACAGGACGTTCAGAAGGAATATCAGACTGAGCCAGCGCAAGGCCGGGAATGATGAAAACAAAAACAAATAATAGTAATCTATGCATGTTAAATCGGTTGTACCTCGCTATTTTTACAGGGTAATAAATTACGATAACCATACAGCAGAACCAAAAAGATGCACATTTCGCGTACTTCTGCCTTCCGGAACGAATAAGGTATGTTTATAAACGGTTTACTAACGGCTTCGGTACCCGCTTTAGATGAATTCACGGTCTTCCATAACCTGGCTAGTGCCACTACGGATATGGACAAGCTCAACACGCTTGAAAAGAGTAAACACCTGACCGGTGACTTTCGGAATGTTCGCATTGTGCCTTCCTATGAAAGTACCATCAAGTGCTCATTAAAAAGTGAAGATATTGGTCGCCCTGTTCTTGAAACTCTGTGCCGGCGTTTTCCATTCCGTTCTGAGGATACATGGAGGTTGCGACTTCAGAATGGATGGGTAAAGCAGCATGGGCAAGTACTTGCGGAAGAAACTACTCTTGAGTCATCGGAGCCCTTATATATTTTCCATCCTCGGCGCATTGAGCCGTCGGTTCCCGATGAACTCCGCGTGTTGGAGAAAACGGATCGTTATCTTCTGATATATAAGCCGGCACCCATGCCCATCCACCCGGGTGGACGGTATTATAAAAACACGGTGACCCATATTTTGGAAGAGGCCTGGCCTGAAATGCCCGTTTATCTTACACACCGGCTGGATGCGGTTACTTCGGGGCTGTTGCTACTGGCGCGGTGTCCGGATTTTCTGCAAAAAATCCATCGTGCTTTTGCCAACCGGGAAGTAGAAAAAAAATACCTTGCTGTAGTTAAAGGCAACCCTGTCAAATCTCAATGCACGATAAGACGCCCGATTAAGCGCAAACAGGGTTATTTATTTGAATGTGCAAACGATGGGCATGAGGCGATCACACATTTTGAAGTACTTGAGCGCGGGCGTGATCGATCACTCGTCCTCTGTACACCGGAAACAGGCAGAACGCATCAAATCCGGCTTCACCTGAAAGAGTGGGGGCATCCCATATACAACGACTATTCGTACCTCGATGGATATTGCTCAGAAACGCCTCGATTTCAAAACAATTCGATCGCTCTGATACACCACCGGCTGGCTTTTCCAGGTTTATCCCTCGATTTTAGCTTATTTCAGGTGGATTGATAAACTGAAACCCGTTTTTTTATACGTTTTATTTTATATACCTATCACCTATTATTCGGTATATATAAACGTTTTAAAGATCTCCTGATTTCCAAATCGAATCATGGTACATAACGGTCGTTTTTTACTTCTTTTCTTGATACTGACTACCTTTTCCTGTGGTATTTTCAGTACAAGGGATCCGGAAGAACCCGGAACCACCAGTGGTTCGGTTTTTATACCACCGGATCGGGCTACGACGGTTATTACAAACCTGAAGAACGCTGTGCGCTCGATGAACAGCGACCACTATTTACGCAGTCTCTCTTCCGATCATTTCACCTTTGAACCAACGGCTGATGCACAAAGCCGGAACTCTTCTCTTTGGAATCAATGGGGATATATCGATGAAAGCCAATACTTCGGTAATTTAAGCAGTCAAACAGCCAATCGAAGCGGTCACGAGCTTGTTCTTGAAAATGAATCCTATTTATCGATTGACCAAACCGAACAATTTGAAGCAATCTACCGCCTGAAAATTAACCATGGTGAATCCGGAATTCCTGAAGAGGCCACCGGCCGAATGATTCTTATACTCGAACAAGATGAAAGCGGAGACTGGTTTATCCGCTCCTGGGCTGATTTTGAAAATGGGAGTTCGTTCACCTGGAGTGATCTTCGTTATAGTTTTTATAATTGAAGGAAGGATTCTGTAAACTCTACTTCATTCAACCGTTTTTGTGCTTCCGTCTTGCTTCAAGAAATACAGCTTTTTTC
>JASCXY010000196.1 GCA_030012235.1 Balneolaceae bacterium ANBcel3
TAGAAAAACAGGTTGGTTTCGGGAACAGAAACGTAGGTACCTTCCACGCGTATCCAGGAACCGGCTCCCTCCTCACGGTACTCCAGCCATGGAGAAGCCGGCACTTCAGCATGCCAGTCAATGGTCATGGTGCTTGTTGGATCAGACTGCCAGCTTAGCATGAAAGAGTGCACGTTTCCGGTATCATACGAAGCGTCCGAAAAACATCCGGATACCAGAAGAACCACCAGCAGAATCCACTGGATACGATAAAACCCTGTATTTTTTATTCGTTCAACCATGACGACGTGCTGTTTTAAACCTGTGAGACCTGGCCACAAAGTATAAGATAACCGCCCATATTCAGGGTATATTTATCAGAATATATACATTTTGTCTGATTATGTATTCCCGGTGATCTGCAGAGTGTGCTTTTTATACGCGCGTACCTGTATATTTACTTTTCTTCTCAACATTGGATTTCCCGCCAAGGTTCAGTCTTTTGAAGTATTCTGAGTTTCCCGGACGGGGTATGCCGGAGCCGTTACTTACTTCTTGTAAAAACGGCGATACCACTTTACAAACTCACCAATCCCCTCTTTAATGGTCACTTTTGGCCGGTAACCAATTTCATCGTACAGGGAATCCACATCGGCCCACGTTTTGTGCACATCACCGGGTTGCAGCGGCAGGAATTCTTTGATCGCTTCATCGCCCAGCTCCTTTTCAAGAGCTGAAATAAAGTCCATGAGTTCTACCGGCTGATTGGCACCAATATTAAAAAGCCGGTACGGGGCATAACTGCATGAGGGATCCGGCTGATCGCTGTTCCAGCCCTCGTTAGCTTTTGGAACCACAGGAATAAGCCGTATTAGACTCTCAATTATATCATCAATATAGGTGAAATCACGCTGCATATTTCCGTGATTAAAAACCTTAATCGGTTTTTTCTCCAGGATGGCTTTTGTAAAAAGTATAGGCGCCATATCCGGCCGGCCCCACGGACCGTACACCGTGAAAAAGCGAAGGCCTGTTGTAGGAATGTTATAGAGGCTGCTGTACGAATGAGCCATCAGCTCATTCGCTTTTTTCGAGGCCGCATAGAGCGATACCGGGTGATCCACATTTTGGCGTACGGAAAAAGGCATCGTTGTATTTGCCCCATACACCGAGCTAGAAGAAGCATATATCAGATGCCTTACAGGATAGGCACGGCATGCTTCCAGAATATTTAAAAAGCCGGTAATATTGCTGTCGATGTAGGAATATGGGTTTTTCAGGCTGTTTCGAACTCCAGCCTGGGCGGCAAGGTGCACCACCACATCCGGAGAAGAATCTTCAAACAGGCCATCCACGTCTTTTTTATTTTCAATATCGACATAATGAAAGCGGAATCCGGATGCTTCCGATAAAAAATCGGCTTCCGTAATGGTATTTTTCCTGAGTACCTCTTTAGATATTCCCAGTTCGGCTAAACGGCCGTATTTAAGGCCGATATCATAATAATCATTGATGTTGTCCAGGCCAGTTACCCGAAAACCATCGTTTATGAGCCGCCTGGCCAGATGAAATCCTATAAAACCGGCAGCTCCCGTAACCAAAATGTGCATAAAAAATCAGAATACAATCGTAATCGTAGGAGAAAAATAGCTCTTGAATGCTTCCATAATTTCGAATATAAAGAAAAGAGCTGAGTTTACAATCAACAAATCTGCTACCGGATCAAGGTCATTCTCCTGACATCATATTGCTTCCCTGCCCTTACCCTTAGAAGGTATACACCACTGGAGTAGCGGCTGGCATCCCAAACATACTGATATTTACCGGGTGACTGGTGTTCCTGTATCAGCACTTCCACCAAACGACCCGTAATATCATACACTGCTACTTCCACCAAGGATGCCTCGGCTAAATCATATCGTATCATCGTAGCCGGATTAAACGGATTCGGATAATTCTGATGCACACTGAACTCGAATGCTATGCCGGGCTCCGCATTGGATGATACCGCCTGAAAAGCCATCATTTCCTCCGGGCCGGGGGTATACAGCCAGCCATTCATAACTACCGGATGGCCTGCAAATATTCCATCATTTGACCACCATAATATACTGCCATCTTCACTATTCAATGCAGCAAGCCCACTATTAAAACCACCATACGATGCATACAGAACGGAAGAAGTTTTCAGCAGAGAAAACGTGTACGAGCAGGAACCATTTTCCGGTTCTGTCCGCTTACTCCACAGAAAAGAACCTTCTTTCTGTTCTCTGGACTCTATCGTTCCATCTTCATATGCAACAAACAGGGCCGTTTCACCCAGGGCTATATCTGAAACCGGTGTATCCAGATCGATGCTCCATTCCACTTCCATAGTTTTTCGGCCTATCGCCAGCAATTTTTTCTGATCCTGGCTGATCGCATATATACGTTTTGAGCCAATGACCGGAACCACCGTCCTTGAAAGGGTATGTTCTTCCTGTTCTTTCTGAATTTTTACTCTTTCAATCTTGTGATCCATTATCTGCATCTCATAGAGATGTCCGCCATGTGATGAAAAATAAAGCCTGTCAAGCGAATACAGCATCTTGCCGGTAATTCCATCCCCTAACTCCGTGATCCAAACCTGCTTTCCGTCCCGGACGCGCAGGCCATATATCCTGGATTCATCGACCGGTACCAGCACTAACTCACCTATAACCAGTGGATCTTCCGTAATGGGTGCTTCAAAATCCACGGACCATGTGATTTCGTCGTTGAATGCATAGAGGACGCCTTCGTCTGAATAAACCAGGATATGATCTCCGGAAAGGACAGGGTTACCCACGATGGCGGATTCAAAATCGGACGTTGATTCGATGGTGCCGTTTGTCCCCTGCACCTCAAACAAGCTTCTTCCGGCTGTAAACCAGAGGTTGTCTCCTTGCAGGACCGGTTGTGATACCGGGCCTTCTTCTACCGGTACATTCCACGTCATATTCGGTTGATACACCGGTCCGTAAGCTCCTTGTGCATACCGGTCTCCGGAAGCCGAAAAAGCCTCTCTGACCCAGCCCATATCTACATGTACCGTCCATGATTTCTTTTCTTCCTGCCCCTTCAGCTCTGCTGTAAATGTCCTCTCCCCCGATGTCGCAAGCACCGGATAGAACAAGCTTGTCTTTCTGCGATAGGGATGCAACACCACTTCCCGGGTCTTCAGCAGCTGTTCTCCATCATAGAGCGTTACTTCCGTTAAACAGGGGCTGGTTCCCATCAGAACCGTTTCAACACGAATTTCAGCAACTTCACCCGACCAGAACCCGGAACGGGAACCGCTGATGTCTGTTATGGTAACCGTAAATCCTTTCTCACCGCATCCCGCGAGCGGTTCCGGATCGTCCGGCGGATCCGGAGTGACGATTCCCCCCTTCTCCCATCCCGTCAAAGAAATGGAATTAAACCGTACATTTCCGTCGGATCCCAGACGCACCTCCTCGTCTCCTCCAAATCGAATCCGCACTCTGAAATACGGATTATCACTCGCTTCTTCTATATCGGCAAAAGGAAGGGTAATGGATTTCCATTCTTCATACATGATGGCCGTTGGTTTTTCTTCCGGGCCGCTTATCCAGGCCCCATCCTCTTCAAGTGCATATTCAAAGACCAGTTCCCGCTGTCCGTTGGATGTGCGGCGGGCAAGAAAGGTTAACTCTTCCGGCTGATATCCGGCCGTGGGAAGGAAGAAAACGATATTGCTTTCGGAGGTATCTGTAAGAGATGGATTTCTGACGCGGATGCCACGCATATCGGAATACTCAAACGGAAGGCCTTGTAGAAACTCCGGGTGATAATTGATGTCAACGGGGTCATTCACCCTATCCATGATACCTTCCGTGTTCTCCGGGTCTATTGTAATAGCCGGAGAATAGAAGAGGCGTCCCGAGGGGTCAAGGGCATGCACGGGATCTACCTGATAAAGCGGGGTGTTGTTTGGAAGATGATCCGTGAACACCCAGTAATAGAGCATCTCCGGTTGATCGGGATAATCCTCTATCACCTCAAACCGGGCTTCATACGTAACCGATTGATCCGGAAAGATCGTTATCTTTTCATCCGGATACTCCTGGACTTCTGAGGAACCATGTTTCACCCAGTGCGAAAATTGATATCCCTTTTGTGCTACCGCTTCCAGCGTAACCGGAATCTTTTCAAAATAGGAGCCGGCCCAATGCCCGTCATTAAGGACAACACCGGGCGTTTTCGGATGTAAATCAATTGAATTTACTTTGATATGTCCGCGGTGTGTATGCTCCGTAAAAACCCTGACCTCTTTAAGATCGCCCACATCAAAATGCCTTTGGATGTGCTGATGCATGTACGCCGGCCGGTCCGCCACATAAGTGAACATCCCGTTTACCCTGCTGTTCCAGCGGCCCATGGAGTCAAAATTCTGCCACCGATCAATATGCTCCTCCATATAGGGTTCTA
>JASCXY010000197.1 GCA_030012235.1 Balneolaceae bacterium ANBcel3
GCGGCAGGTATTATTGTATCAAGAGCTGCCGCTGAAGGAAATCTGAGTGAGGAGATGACCACACAGCTACTTGGCAATCCAAAAACGGTCGTCATCGGTGCCGTATTTGTTTTCTTTATCGGGATACTACCCGGACTGCCCATATTGCCCTTCTGGGCCCTTGGCGGAATCTTTTTATTCATAGCCTACAAGAAATTCAACAGCCAGCATGAAGAGGAAGAAAAGGCCGAAGCACATGCGGAACAGGAAAAAGGTTCCGAGAAAGACGACCGTGTGGAAAATTATTTACTGTTGGATACCCTTGAGCTTGAAATAGGCTACAGCCTCATTCCTATGGTGGACAAATCTCAGGGCGGAGACCTTCTGGAAAGAATGGCTTCC
Source organism: Balneolaceae bacterium ANBcel3 (assembly GCA_030012235.1). GTDB lineage: Bacteria > Bacteroidota > Rhodothermia > Balneolales > Natronogracilivirgulaceae > JASCXY01. The sequence goes on from JASCXY010000197.1 coordinate 382, forward strand.
CTCAGAAAACAGCTGGCTTCCGAACTGGGGATCATTATTCCACCTATCCGGATACGGGATAACGTTCAATTGGATGCCAACCATTATACCATCAAAATGCGTGGGATAACCCAGGGCGAAGGAGAATTATTGCCCGGATACCACCTGGCCCTGCTTCCCACCGATTTCAAACCGGACATTCAGGGAATTAAGACCAAAGATCCTACCTTCGGCATGGATGCGATATGGATTAGTGGAAAAAATAAGTCACAGGCGGAAAAATACGGCCTTTCTGTCATTGAAGCCGGTGCCGTAATTACCACCCACTTGATGGAAGTACTCAAGAAAAATGCTCATAAGCTGGTGGATCGCCAGATGACTAAGCGATTAATTGATAATCTCAAAGAGCATTCTCCTGCACTAATCGATGAGCTTATCCCTGATGTACTCAAGATTGGAGATGTACAGAAAGTGGTCAAACGCCTTCTTAGAGAACGGGTTCCTGTCAGAGACTTAAACACGATCTTAGAAACACTTGCGGATCAGAGTAACCAAACCAAAAATACCGATGTGTTAACAGAGTATTGCCGTGCGGCACTGTCAGAAACTATCACAGGGCAGTTTACCCATGGAGGCAATGAGATTCAGGTTAGTGTATTAGCCTCTCAGCTGGAGTCTCATCTTATTGGACAGGCTCAGCAGGGATTATTAAATGCCAATACCCTGGGCTTTACTCCCAAAACGGTTGAAGAGTTGTACATGAACGCTTCACAGATACTGGAAAAAATGATCCGAAACGGCCTGGAGCCGGTACTTCTTACCTCTCCGGTACTTCGGCCGACCATTTATGATTTTTTGGTACCAATTTTGCCTGAGATAAATGTACTGTCATACAATGACATTAGTCCTGATGTTCAGATCAAAACCTTTGACCGCATCAGCCTGGAACCTAAGAAAATTGAAGAACCTGAAGCCAATCCCGCATGATACTGAAGAAATTTTTTGGGAAAACGATTGAAGTGGCAAAAAAGAGTGCCCGTCAAATGTACGGGGATGAAATTGTCTTTCTTGAGTCCTTTGAGTCGGATGGTACAAATGATGCCGGGGTTACGGTTATGGTCGGAGCTCCCCATCAAAAAAAGGAAAAAAAAGCTGAACCAAAAGAATCATCTGAAACACCATTCAGAAATGTATTCTACAAGCGCGGCGATATCATCCCAAAAGCAGATGATGCTTCGACACGACCTGCAGGAGCCATGGAAGAAACTTCCTCATTCCAGGGGAAAAAACGACCTGCTTCGGAAGGTAAACAATCCTTCAACCCCACTCCCGATTCCGAAAAGATCAGCAACAATCTCAGAGCCGTAAGGGCCTATGCTCTCAAAGAGCTGGAGTCCCGAAACGAAGCAACAACGGATAACGGAGAAAATAATCATCCCGAGTCAGAGAATGTAAAGCCCGTAACCTCCTCTAAAACCCGGTTTCAGCCGGGAGCATCCCATACCGGTTTCAAGCGTTTTGCCATTCAGACAGAAAATACTGAAGATGCTCCGGCCGAAATACCTTTAAAGCATTCGGCTTCAGAAACTCCGCCACCACCTGAGAACGATTCCACCCACAGTTTTACCCCCTTTACACCGGAACCCGAATCCACTTACATAGAAAAGGCACCAGCAACGGCGCCCTCTGCTCCTATGGAGCAAACCAGTGCAACACATTCAAAAACTCAGCGGGAAATTACGGCTTTGCACAAACGATTTGACCGGCTTGAAGCATTGCTGGATTCGGCTTTGATTTCATCCAATCTGGATTATGCGTCTCACCCTGCATTTCAGCAGCTTGTTGAAACGGGCATTAAACCGGCGGTTATAGCGCAATGGTTTCGTCAGATTATTGAATCCGGAACGGATCCCGATGTAGAGACGGAGCAATTTATGGCTCAGCTTTCCGGAATCATCCGCAATGCCATAAAAAAAGAAGGAAATCCAACCGAAGAAAAGTACATGCTTTTTGCGGGCCCCTCTGGTTCCGGAAAAACACAGCTGATCATGAAACTGGCACTTCATCCGGAATTTCTTGCAGGAAAGCGCATTGCTATTGTATCCATTTTACCAGACAATGGACAGACACCGTATTACACCATCCTTCGCCCCTTCTGCGAAGATCACAATGTTCCCTATTTTGAAGTTCATAATGCTGCGGATGTTCGGGCTATGCAGCAAAAATGGGAATCATTTGACCATGTTCTCTTCGATACCCCATCCATCCCGATAGAACAAAACCATTCGTTCAGGCAATACTGGAAAATCAGGCAAACCCTTGCTTCAGTAACACCGATGGAAGTCCATTACGTGATCAATGCTTCCCTTAACCGATATTATTTCAGAAACTCGGGAACATCGCACCATCCGCTTCAACCTGATTTTGTCGCCATTACCCATCTTGATGAGGTGTCTCAATGGGGGCCGATTATTCCTTTCATGGAACAAATGGGTTGTGGAGCCCGATATGTGAGTACCGGGAGTGGTATTCCGGACGGACTTGAAGAGTTTAACGCGGCATGGTTCGCAAAAAAAGTTTTGCACGATAGCTGACACACTATGAAACAGAATACAATATCAAATCACCCGTTTATAATGGCGACCGTCAGTGGAAAGGGCGGTGTGGGTAAAAGTATGGCCAGTATCAATATCGCCGATATGTTGCGACAAATGGGCCATCGGGTGGCGGTCCTGGATGCCGACCTGGGCTTGTCCAATTGTGCTGCTTTATTGAATGAACAGGTAGATGCTACCGTCGCGCAATGGGTCAACGGGCAGTGTGGCCTGGAAGATCTTCCGTTGAACAGCAAGGGCCTGACTCTGGTAACCGGATCGGACGATCCCGCTCACTCGGCTCTTAATATGGAGCTGATGCTGGATGCCATGGATCAGGTGCTGATCGCCCTTGCAGGCGAACATGATTTTATTATCATTGATACCCCGGCTGGATCCGGAGAATTAAGTCTATGGGCACTTGACCGGGCTCAGTTAGGGATGATTCTTCTGGTGGATGAGCCCACCGCGATTTCAGATGTCTATCGTTTTTGTAAATACATTCTTGGGATTGATCCAACATATCCATTTGCTTCAATGGTCAATTTTGCTGAAAATGAACAGGCTGCACAGGATATTCACGAACGGTTTAACACGATACTTCAGTACTTCATGAATAAGGAAATTCCCTACATGGGATTTATTCCGAGTAGTGAAGAAATCCGGCATTCGGTGAAAAAACAAACACCGCTCACTCGTTTGTATCCTGATTCACCGATCTATAAAGAGTTTGAGTTCATTACTCATAATATTTTGGGAAGAGTAACTGAAAAAACTGCGTCACAACAAAAAACCATGAATCACGAATAAGGTGCAAACTATGTTGTTACGACTAATTACAGCCATCTCATTGCTGGTATTTGCTTTGCTCATGATGTCCGGCTCAAAGATTGACCTTGCACTCTACCGCAGCCTGATTGTATTTCTTATATTATTTGCAGGTGTTTATTTAACTATGTTTTTTATTAACATATTACAACAGACACCACGGACCAAGGCGTCTTCTTCTACCACTTCCGGAAAAGGAAGCACGGCAGGCGACACAAAAAAAACTAAAAACGACTGATCATGGGCGACAGGACATTACAAGAACTGGTTGATTCCTATTGCGAGGAACCCGTTGACGGGCTTCGTAATATTATCATCAGCAAGTCCATGCCGCTTGTTCGCAGTATCATAGGAAAAATCAAACGGCCGGACCATCCGCTGACTCATCGCGAGGATCTGGAGAGCGCCGGCATCAGTGGCCTGTTGCAGGCTCTTGACAATTACGACCACGAGAAGAAAATTCAGTTCAATACCTTTGCTTATTACCGGATTCGTGGCAGTGTTATTGATTATCTCAGGAAAGTGGACCAAATTCCTCGGGTTCAACGAAGTAATTATGGAAAGGCTCTGGAAATCAGTGATAAGCTGGCTCAAAAGCTCGGAAGGCCGCCGGAAGACGATGAAATTGCAGAAGCGCTTGATATGACGCTGGAAGA
>JASCXY010000198.1 GCA_030012235.1 Balneolaceae bacterium ANBcel3
ATGGGCTTTTCAAAGTCGAGATGATTCATGGATCTGTTATATACTATATATTTGAGGACGCCGTTAAAGCAATCCTGGCTGAAAACCTGTTGTCTGTTATGGAGAATAAAGGCTGGTTTACGTTCTGAATCCGGTCAACAAAAAGATAACCACTATAAAATACGCAGAATGCTTCTGATTTTAAGCATCCAAACCATCCAAACCGCTTCAAAAACTATCTTTTTAGACATTTTGGAAACCCCTTCTGTCCGCTCCCTGAAGATAATCGAAACTTCGCTTAAACGAAATCCGGCTTTAAACGCCCTGAAGTGCATTTCTATTTGAAACGAGTATCCATTGGATCGGATTTTTGACAGGTCTATTGATTCCAGAACCTTTCGGTGAATACATTTAAAGCCAGCGGTAGTATCTTTAACCGGAAGGCCCGTAATAAACCGTGCATATACATTGGCAGCATAAGAAAGAAACAGCCTGGAAAGCGGCCAGTTGATAATGCTGATACCATCACAATATCTTGAGCCAATGGCGAGATCACTGCTTCCGGACCGAACTTGTTCAATTAGTTTGGGCAAATCGTCCGGATCATGTGAAAAATCGGCATCCATTTCACAAATATATGTATAGCCTTTATCCAAAGCATAACGGAAACCGGCAACATAAGCCGTTCCAAGGCCCAGTTTTCCTTCTCTTTCGATCAAATGAAGACGCTCTTTGTATGTTTCCTGAAGACGTTTTACAGCCGCAGCAGTCCCATCCGGAGAACCATCATCTACGATCAATACATCCACGGACTCATCCATATCCATCATATATGGAACTAATCGTTTGACATTATCTACTTCATTGTAGGTCGGTATAATCGCCAAAGACGTTGAGTTTTGATTCTTCATTACTGGCCCTTTCCTTTTATTACAATCATGATCGTATTGATGAGAATTTTGAAGTCCATTTTCAATGAAATGTTTTCCACATAAAATAAATCATACTTGGTTTTTTCAATGACATCTTCAAAACTCTCGTCATATTTCCACTTTACCTGAGCCCATCCGGTAATACCGGGCCTGACACGAAGGCGCCTTGTATAGAGCGGGATCTGTTTCTTAAACTGATTCACAAAGTAAGGTCTTTCCGGCCGTGGTCCAACCAGGCTCATATCACCACGAAGTACATTAAAAAACTGAGGAAGTTCGTCCAGCCTGAGTTTTCGAAGCCAGAGGCCTAAAGGAGTTATTCTCGGATCGTTATCTGTTGCCCAAACCGGCCCGCTTTTCTTTTCAGCATCCGCATACATCGTTCGAAACTTATACATGGTAAAAACTTTCTCATATAATCCGACTCTTTCCTGTCTGAAGATTGCCGGACCCGATGAAGTACATCGAATCAATATGCCGATAATCACCATGAGCGGAAACGTCGGAATAAGAATCAACAATGAAAGCAGAATATCCATCAGCCTTTTCATAAACTTTTCCCATGTTGGCATGGGATCAGGCATTACATCGATCAAAGGCAGGCCAAAAATCTGATTGGTTTGATTCAAACCTGTAATCATCTGGTAAAAATCCGGCAGGATTTTTACAGAAACATCCGGGATGTCCACCTGTTCTAAGACATGAAATAACTCGTCACGATCTTTCCGATCAAGTGCCACGATGACATCATTGATTTTCTTATCAACCAAAATGCTTTTCAGGTCATCTACAGTTCCGATAATCACTTTTTGATCAATACGAATATCATTTTCATCCGATGATTCTGTGCTAAGAAAACCAACCACGTTCATTCCGGAGGTCTTATGTCTGTTCAGATTCTCATACACAGATTGAGCCGCCGCCCCCGTTCCAACAATGACAGCCTGCTGGAGTCCTTTACCCTGAGTAGCACGTCGTCTTTGAGTGGTTCTAAGAATAACCCTTCCAACAGAAACACAAACAAAAACAACAAACCAGTACATTAGAGTAACCCACTTGGCCTGATGCAGGTTTTCGGAAGTCCAACCAAGTGAATCCAAAAACAATAAAAAAAACAAGATGAGTGTGCCAATAATAGATATTTTGGCCACACGTAATACTTCATCAAAACGTGAGATGAGAAAAAGCTTCCGATATAATCCAAAAATGGCAAAAATAGCGATCCAGAAAAAAGAGATCACCAATCCCGGAATTAATAAGGAAGACGGGGCTACATTCGTGGGTTCAATTCCCCATCCCAACTCAAATCGGATATAATAAAAGAGAAACCAGGCCAGCATAAGGAAGATTAAATCACTGACAATGGTAATTGCTATTTCCCTGGCTTTCGTCAAATCAAAAAGAGGTTAATTAATTTCATTAAAACCACTCTACCCATTCGTTATTTCAAATACCGGTATGAAGTGTCTAATTTAAAACTCTGATATTTTAGCTTCACAAAATACTACAGATTTGTTTCAAAAGCGTCAAAAAAACGAGTATTTTTCACTTGCCTGAATAGAGGCAAATATGTGTACTTTCAGAATTCTAACTGCGTTTTCACTCAAAATATTAATATAACGTGTTCCAGCTTTTAAAAGAAACCTCCAGTGGAAAAGCCCGTGCGGGACTCCTGAATACCGGTCACGGGACTCTTCCTACTCCCATATTTATGCCTGTTGGTACCGCTGGAACCGTCAAGGCCGTTGATAACCGGACTTTGCAGGAAAAGGTTCAGGCTCCGATTATTTTGGGTAACACCTATCATCTTTATCTCAGACCTGGTAATGCTATTATGGCTGAAGCTGGTGGGCTTCATTCCTTTATGAACTGGCAGGGGGCCTTGCTTACAGACTCCGGTGGGTATCAGGTATACTCCTTATCTGATATACGAACTCTTGAGAATGACGGTGTCATTTTTAAAAGTCACCTGGATGGCAGCCGTCACAAATTTACCCCGGAAAACGTCGTCGAAACGCAGCGGATTTTAGGATCGGATATCATGATGGTATTAGATGAATGCCCACCCTATCCATCTAGCTATGAATACGTAAAAAAGTCACTTGTTTTAACGCACCGTTGGGCCCAGAAATCGGTTGAAGCTTATAAAAACAGTGAGAGCAGATATGGCCACAAACAGTACTTGTTTGGGATTGTACAGGGAGGAACGTATTCTGATTTACGAAAAGAGTCTGTTCTTGCACTCTCTGAAATGGAATTTAGTGGCCTTGCCATCGGTGGGCTCAGCGTGGGTGAACCCCCGGAAGTTATGTATGAAGTGTCTGATGTTGCGACCGATATTCTTCCTAAAGACAAGCCCCGGTATTTGATGGGGGTTGGGACTCCTTCTGATATTCTAAATGGTATAGCAAGAGGTATCGATATGTTCGATTGTGTGATGCCTACAAGAAATGCCCGAAACGGGATGTTATTCACTGAAAACGGGATCATTAACATCAGGAATGCAAAATGGAAGTCACATTTTGCATCGGCAGATCCAGGCTTTCCCTCAGATTTATGCCAACTTCATACCATGGCCTATGTACACCACCTTTTTAAGTCGGGTGAAATCCTTGGACTGCAGCTTGCATCAGCTCATAATCTCATGTTTTATCTTTGGCTGGTACGGGAAGCCAGAAAACACATTTTAGACGATACATTTGATAGCTGGTATCCGGCGATGGATAAAAAAGTAAAGCATCGGCTATAAAAACGATTTCAGGAATCCAGTGACTTCAATGTTTTTTTCCGAAGCAACAGGGTTTTAAGCAGAAGATCCAAATCCATCCAGATGGAATAATTTTGGAGATAATACAACTCGTGGTTTGCACGCTCCTCGTCGTGGTGCAGTCGTGTTTCAGAGAGCTGACCCGGACCCGTAATTCCTGGTTTTAAATGAGCAAAATGTGGTTTTTTATTTCCTATTAACGGAGCTCCCACCAAGCTTATCTTTCCGCGGAATACATACCAATATAACAAGAGGCGGTTTTTCCATTTATGACCGGAATACGGTAGAAAAAGAAAGATGTCTGCTTTAGAATGATCAGAGTAAATCACTCTGAACTGTTCTCTCCGGGTATAATTCAACAATACCGGAATCAAAAAGAATGGGAGTAAGAACATCATAAATACTACGGATATTCCGATATCTAACAGTCTTTTTAGCGTTCGATTCCAAATGGTATAAAAAGGAAGGTCTACTTCCATGACTGGAAGATCCTCGAGATACTCAACATGCGTTTTCCCTACCATGTAGTCCATTGAATCTGCAACAATTCTCGGATACACTGAAGGATCTCTGACCTCTGAAATACATTTTAGTATTTGATCATAATCAACAGCAGGAAGAGAGAACAACACTTCATCGATTTTATGAAAAGAAACCAGTTTTTGGATATCTGAAATAGATCCGACAACCGGTGTATTTTCA
>JASCXY010000199.1 GCA_030012235.1 Balneolaceae bacterium ANBcel3
AGCGTTCCGTTAAAACAATGCCACACCCCGCTCAACCGGCCATCCTGATGCTTTTCAACCAGCGCAAGCATATCTTCTGTACTATTTCGGTTGTGAATGACGATCGGCTTTTGAAACGCTTTTGCCATCTCCAGCTGTACTTCAAAGCTCTCTTTTTGCTCCTTTATGTGATCCTTCGACCAATAATAATCGAGGCCTGTTTCTCCAACAGCGATAAACTCTTCTTCATTCAGCAGAGGTTCCAGCATGGAACGGAGATCAGGAAGTCGATGGTTAACCTCACACGGGTGAAGTCCGGCCATTTTATGAAACCGGATAGCCGGATGAGAAACAGACTTCATCTGATTCAGTGATTGGGCATCGATGGCCGGCATGCATATATCGGTCACACCCGCCGATGAGGCTTTATCCAGCACATGGTCCAGGTCTTTTTTAAAAGCGGGCAAATAAATGTGTGCATGGGTATCAATCATAATAAACCGTTGCTTAAAACTGAAAATGAGGTTATGTGGTTTTGATGCAGAATAGTACAAAAAGCCGAAAAAGAACCCAAACAGGAGAAAGGTTTTTTTGGACTTATCCGGAAAACGATTGTAAGTTTAAATCGACTCGTAAATAAATTCTGTTAGGCATTCAGATTGAATTTTGACTTACGAAGAAAAAGGCTTTATATTCAAACATATTTTACACATATATCTATCCGGCCGTGAGCCATTATGGTCACCTGATAGATTTAACAGATTGCGGCACAGTCCTGCGGACCGGAAGGAGCAGGATTAAAACACTTTAAACGGAGCTACACTCATGGCAGATAACGAACGCTTAAAAGCAATAGATCTTGCTGTCGGCCAAATTGAAAAAAACTATGGAAAAGGGACGATCATGCGACTCGGTGATCAGCCGATTTCAAATATCCCATCTATCTCAACCGGATCTCTTTCTATCGATCACGTCCTGGGTGTTGGAGGAGTACCAAGAGGCCGGATAACAGAAATATACGGTCCGGAATCCAGTGGAAAAACGACACTGGCGCTCCATGTTATAGCAGAAGCGCAACGTTCTGGTGGCCATGCAGCTATCATTGATGCCGAACATGCCTTTGACCCCAAGTATGGCAAGGCATTGGGCATTAAAATCGATGAGCTTCTTATCTCACAGCCTGACAACGGCGAGCAGGCCCTGGAGATTGCAGAAACCCTTATACGTTCGGCCGCGCTGGATGTCGTGGTCATCGACTCTGTTGCCGCGTTGGTACCCCGTGCTGAACTTGACGGAGAAATGGGTGATGCACAGGTAGGCCTTCAGGCCCGTCTGATGTCTCAGGCTTTGAGAAAACTGACCGGGGTTGTAAGCAGAACCCGAACCTCGGTTATATTCATCAATCAGCTCCGTGATAAAATCGGAGTTATGTTTGGAAACCCTGAAACCACTACCGGTGGTAAAGCGCTGAAGTTTTATTCGTCTGTTCGACTGGACATCCGCAGAATCGGTGCCATCAAACGGGGGGATGAAGTGATTGGTAACCGTACCAAGGTAAAGGTAGTCAAGAACAAAGTGGCCCCTCCCTTTAAAACCTGCGAGTTTAATATCATGTACGGAGAAGGGATATCCAAAATCGCAGAACTTCTGGATTTATCTGTAGAGTTTGATATTGTGCAAAAGCGTGGAAGCTGGTATCGATACGATGGAGAACCCATCGGCCAGGGTACCGATTCTGCCATTCAGTTTCTGCAGGAAGATCCGGAACTCACAGCCCGTATAGAACAAATGGTTCGAGAAAAACTGATGCCGGATCAATACCCGGAAAATGGACAGGAAACAAAATCAGAGAAAAAGAAACCAGAAGGAAAGAAAAAAGAGAACTCCCCTTCCTGAACATAATACATGAAGCAAGAGGATGAGATCCCGGCTGTTCTGCCCGGCCGTTGTACTGCAATTGAAACACAGTCCAAAAACAAAGAACGTATTTCTTTGTTTATTGAGGGTGTGTTTCTTGCCGGACTCTACAGAGATACCCTGATTCAGTCCGGTATCAAAAAAGGCGACCTAGTCACGGCTGATACCTACCAGAAGCTGCTCCAAAACGACCAGCAGACGGCCTTGTTACAATATATGTACCGCTGGCTGGCTCTTCGAAACCACTGTCGCGGAGAGCTTCTAAAAAAAGCACGGGCAAAAGGGTTCAGTGCCTCGGTTGCCGATGATACCCTCTCCGTGCTTGAAGAAAAGGGGCTACTTAACGATGCGTTGTATGCCGAGCAATTCGCAAGAGAAAAAACCAAAAACAGTAAATGGGGACCGCTGAAAATCAAAGCGGCGCTTATTAAAAATGGTATAAAAAAACCCTATATTGAGAGGGCATTGGAATCTGTGGCCGGTCATTATTGCGTTCGTTCTACTCTTGAGGGTGTAGTCAGAAGCAAACGAAGTAGTATTTTAAGAAAAAGCCCCGGATTTGAGAGGAAGAAAAAAATAACCGAAGTGCTTCTCCGTAAAGGTTTCTCCGGGGAAGATGTTTTTTCATATGTTGATGAACTGTTAATAAAGCTTGAAGATGAAGAAACTTAGCATAGAGAGCATCGTCCGTTTTTTGCTCATCGCCGGTCTGGTAGTGCTGCTCTTTTTGCTTTTGTATCGTTTTTTTATTCTCATTCTTTATGCACTCATTGCTCTGGTGCTTTCATATATTCTGGATCCGGTGGTTAACCGTATGCAATCGGTTGGAATACACCGTACGCTGGCAACCTCCATGGTTATTGCTTCGATTATTTTCATTTTCGTATGGTTCTCCAGCTCTATTCTCCCTTTGGTTGCCAATCAGGTAATCACCCTCGGGCAGCAGCTCCATTTTGATTCTGTAGCGGAGGTTACCGCACAGATAGAAGACCAGGTTCTTGAAAGAGCTCCCTTTCTGCCGGAAGGCTTTTTGAGAGATAACATTCCCGGAACGGTTGAAATGCTTTTTCAAACCGATGACCTTTCCCGAACGGTAAACAACATCCTTGGCCTTTTTGCAAATATTTTCTGGGCGTTTCTTGTTATCCCGTTTGCCACTTTTTTTCTTTTAAAAGACGGAGCCTTGCTTCGGCGCAATGTACTTCAATGGGTTCCGAATAAATATTTTGAGACTGTACTTACAGGGATTGAAAAAGTAGAGAAACGACTCATTCGTTATTTCAAAGGCGTTGGAATTCAAAGTATTTTTATAGCTACCCTGGCAACTTTGACCCTTTCTGTCGCCGGACTGAATAATGCCTTGTCGGTTGGTATTGCCGTTGGTGTGGCGAATATCATCCCTTATTTTGGTCCCATCATAGGGTATATTTTGTCCATTATCGTTTCTATTCTTGAAACCGGCGATTTTTCTCTTGTAATCTTTGTCGTTACCGCCATTTTGATTACCCAGATTATAGATAACGTCTTTGTCTATCCGTTTCTCTATTCCAGAACCGCAAATCTGCATCCATTGGTGGTTTTATTTGTCGTTTTGATGGGAGCAGAGCTGGCTGGCATCTTCGGGATGCTCATAGCGGTACCGGTAACTGTGATTACGGTCATCACCATTCAGCAGATACGCTGGAGTGTGGAAAACTACAACGTTTTCAGAACAACCGATCCTTGACTTTCCAATGAAACTACGCCCACTTCCCCGGGGCGGGGTAATAGGCATTATGTCGCCCTCTTCTCCGGTCGATGAATCCAGGCTTGAAAAGGGAATTAACTATCTCGAGTCGCTTGGCTATAGAATTGTCACCACTCAAGGCTGCTATAGTAAATTTGACTATCTGGCTGGTTCTCCGGAGCAACGTGCAGAAGACCTTATGTCCCTCATAAGTAATCCTTCTGTAGATGTTGTTTTTTGTTCACGTGGCGGCTTTGGCAGCATGGGAATGTTGCCACACTTGTCTTTTTCAGAAATTAAAGAACAGCGCAAGCTCATCACAGGATTCAGCGATGTTACAGCCTTGCAATGGGCCATATATGCCAAAACCGGGCTTCCGTCCTTGTCAGCGGCCATGCCGGCCATCGATTTTGGGACAGAAACCATTGATCCTGGTACCGAAGCCTCTTTTTGGGAATACATAGAATCCGGGCGCCTTTCTTACTCCATGAAGGCACCCTCCCCTTTACAGGAATCCTCTGTTTCTGGAACCTGTATGCCTGCCACGCTTTCGGTAGCCATTCGCCTTTGCGGCACCCGTTTTGAACCTCGTCCTTCCCGGCCCATTTATATCTTTGAAGATGTAAACGAACCCATGCATAAAACCGAGGGCTGCTTCCTTCAGGCCTCTATGGCTGGCTGGTTTGACCATGCAGCCGCACTTGTATTGGGGAGTTTTACTCCTCCGGAAAAGGAAACGTTCCCTGACAT
>JASCXY010000002.1 GCA_030012235.1 Balneolaceae bacterium ANBcel3
CAGGGCGTGGTTACTTTCTATACCCAATTCTATGAGAAATCAAAAGGAAGACATGTTCTGGATGTTTGTACCTGTTTCAGCTGTCAGGTGTGCGGCGGATATGACATGCTGAACTATATTGAAGAGAAGCTTGGAATTAAGGCCGGAGAAACCACCGAAGACGGATTGTTTTCTTTACAGTCGGTTGAATGTCTCGGAGCATGCGCTTATGCACCCATGCTTCAGGTAACGAACGATACGTATGTAAATCATCTGACAAAAGAAAAGATTGATACGCTCATTGAACATTTAAAAATGGGAAAAGAAGTGCCCTTTGAATCCATGTCCCTGCCGCAACATCAAAAAGAGGATAAATGAGTATGAGGCCAGAAGATTGGAAACAATATAACCCCGTATTATTGCCACCGATACCGAATCTGCATGATATTCAGGTATATGAAAAAAACTCCGGATACGACAGCCTTAAGAAGATCCTTGAGGATAAAGAGAACTGGAGTCCGGCAGATGTAATACAGGAAGTAAAGGCGGCCAATATTCGGGGGCGTGGTGGTGCAGGATTCAACGCCGGGTTAAAGTGGTCCTTTATGCCGGAACCCGATGGTAAGCCTCGTTATCTGGCGTGTAACGGAGATGAATCTGAACCCGGTACTTTCAAAGACCGCAAAATTTTTGAATACAATCCTCATTTATTTATCGAAGGCGCTATTATAGCCGCTTATGCCATGCAGGTAGATGCCATTTATGTGTACATCCGGGGCGAGTACCGTGCATTCGTCCAAATGCTGCAAAAGGCCATCGACCAGGCCTATGAAAAAGGCTATCTCGGAAAAAATATTCTGGGATCGGGTTTTAGCGTCGAAATGTATACCCATATGGGAGCCGGAGCGTATATCTGCGGAGAGGAGTCATCGTTGATGGAATCTCTCGAAGGCAAGCGGGGATATCCGCGTGTCAAGCCGCCCTTTCCGGCACAAAAAGGACTTTGGGGACGACCAACTACGATTAATAACATTGAAACCTTGGCGAATGTCCCTTTGATTATACAGCATGGCGCGCCCTGGTACCTTGGAATTGGGAAAGAGACTCACCCCGGACCCGTTCTGTATGGTATTTCAGGTCATGTAAATCGCCCCGGTGTGTATGAATACCCCGCAGGTATGAATATCATGACGTTAATAAACGATGTCTGTGGTGGGGTTCGAAACGGGAAAAAACTCAAGGCCGTTATTCCCGGAGGCTCCTCTACACCTCCGTTGCGTGCCGATATGCTGGATGGTGTTTCTATGGATGCCGATTCTCTCAGAGAAGCTGGTTCGATGATGGGTACCGCAGGAATGCTCATTCTTGATGAAGATACCGATATGGTTGACCTCGTGTGGCGAATCTCTTATTTCTACGACCATGAATCTTGCGGGCAATGTACTCCCTGCAGAGAAGGTACCGGATGGCTGCAAAAGACTCTTTTTAAAATTAAAAGCGGCCAGGGAGAATACCGGGATCTGGAAACATTGCTTTCTATTTGCAATGGAATGGAAGGAAGGACCATTTGCGCGTTGGCTGATGCGGCTGCCTGGCCTGTCCGGTATTCCATTGAGCGCTTTAGAGATGAATTTGAAAGCAAGTGTAAGAAAACCGTTTATGCCCTTGCTTAAATAAAGGATTAAAAACTGTAATACATATCAGGATAATTAACAGATCTGAACATGCCGGAAATTTTCATAGATAACCAAAGGTACACTTTTGACAAGCCCGGAAAGGTCCTGCAGTTTATGCTGGATCAGGGCCTTGATTTGCCTTTTTTCTGTTATCATCCCTCCCTTTCCATTCCAGCCAATTGTCGTCAATGTATGGTAAAGGCAGGTATGCCCGTGTACGATCGGGATAAGGGTATCTTTGAAACAGACGAAGAAGGTAACCGCCTGATCAGATATTTTCCGAAACTTATGACCGCCTGTAACCTGGATATGTCGGACGGGATGGTTATACATACGCATCATTCCGATGAACTTGTGAAACAGGCGCAGGCCGATAATCTTGAGTTTATACTGATCAATCATCCGCTGGATTGTCCTATCTGTGATCAGGCCGGTGAATGTCCCCTTCAGATCCTTACCTATAAATACGGCCCTGAAGGCAGCCGCTTTGAACACAAAAAGGTTCACAAACCAAAATCTATACAACTCGGGCCAAGGGTTATTCTTGACGCTGAACGTTGTATCAATTGTACCCGATGTGTCAGATTCACCGATGAAATAAGTAAATCTCATCAGTTGAGTATTGTTTCCCGTGGGGATAAAAACTATCCGCTTACGGCAGAAGGTGAATCTTTTGATGACCCTTATTCTCTTAATACAGTGGATATTTGTCCTGTTGGAGCGCTTACTTCTGCAGACTTCCGGTTCAAAGCCAGGGTATGGGAAATGAATCAGACTCCGGGTATTGATGTAAGTAATGGAAAAGGATGCAATACCTACATTTGGACCAGAGATAATCTCGTTCTTCGAATAACTCCCCGCTTCAATGAACATGTAAATGATCACTGGATGCCGGATAAAGGCCGGGAATATTATCGTGAGTTTAATGAGAATCGTGTCTCCGGGCCAAAGATTAAAGTGGGCAAAGAAGACCAGGTAGGATCTTCCTGGAATAATGCCATGCTTACTTTTAAGGAAACACTGGAAGCCGCTTCCCCTGAAAACGTACTTGTTATTGGTAGTCCCTACGCATCCTTGGAAGATAATTTTGCATTAAAAACCTTTGCAAGTCATTTGGGTATTACAGAAGCCTTTATTGTTCCTCATATCATTGACGGATATGGCGATGGTTTACTCCTGGTGGATGATCAGGCACCCAATACCCAAGGTGCGGCATTGCTGGAATTTCAAAAAATATCAGCCTCTGAACTGAAAGAGCGAATTCTGAAAATGAAACCGGAAGCGATTGTATGTCTTGATGACCGCCTTCTGGATCGTGAAAGTACTCTGCAAGAGGTGTTCTCTTCTTCTTTTTCCATAGTTTTCGGTTCAAATATGACCAAAACTTCTCAACAAGCGGATGTGCTTATTCCTGTAACATGCGCTGCCGAGCATACGGCATCCTATGTAAACTCTGAAGGAAGAATTCAGCGAACAGTTCCGGCAAAGGAAACGAAATATACTCACCGACGACTGAATCTGGAAATGTCCATGAGTCGGCTGGATCATTTTGGAACCCGTTATGACAACTGGGTCAACGAGGATAATAAAATAGATTGTATACCAGCCTGGGAGTTCCTGGGTAAGGTAACGATTGAAAACAATCCGATTGTCTGGGAATCATCAAAAGATATGTTAGAACACCTGTCGGCTTCCCTCCCGGTTTTTGAAGGAGTGAGTTACCCTGCTATGGACAGTCAAAAAGGGATACAACTATCAATACCAAAATCTTAACCTAGTTTCAGATGGATCCTCTGATTTTTTCGATATTGGTCATGTTGGCCGTCGTCCTTTTATTTATGCTTCCTTCAGCAGCGGTTGCCGTATATGCTGAAAGACGCGTGTCGGCTTTTATACAAAACAGATATGGCCCTAATCGTGTTGGACCATTAGGCCTGTTTCAGCCTTTTGCAGATGTGATCAAGCTCTTTTTTAAAGAAGATATTATCCCCGATAAAGCCAATCGGGCTCTGTATATCCTTGCTCCGATGATTCCTGTAGCAACTGCCATTGTAACGGTTGCTGTTATACCATTCAGTGAATTTGTCTATATCACGGATCTGAATATTGGTGTGCTCTTTTTACTTGCTGTAGCTTCGCTTTCGGTCTATGGCGTAACATTGGCCGGCTGGGCATCAAACAGTAAATACTCGCTTTTAGGTGGACTACGATCTGCTGCTCAGATGATCAGCTATGAACTGCCTATGGGTGTGGCACTGGCTTCGGTCATACTGTTTGCAGGCTCTCTAAGTGTAGTTGATATTGTTGGTTCGCAGGAAACCTGGTGGAATGTTTTCAGAAATCCTATTGCATGCATCATTTTTATAGTGGCGGCCTTTGCAGAGGCCAATCGGACTCCCTTTGATCTTGTGGAAGCAGAGCAGGAACTGGTTGGCGGATTTCATACAGAATACAGCTCCATGAAATTTGGCACCTTCTTTCTTGCGGAATATATGCACGTAGTAATCGCAAGTATGTTGATCACCACCTTTTTCTTCGGCGGGTATCATCTCCCCTTTGCCGGATATTGGCTTCCAGAAATGGGGGTTATAGCTAAATCTGTCTTGGATATCTCGGTGTTTCTCGCAAAAACTACGTTTTGGGCCTTCGTCTTTATCTGGATTCGCTGGACACTTCCCCGATTCAAGTTTAATCAGTTGATGAGAATTGGTTGGTCAAGACTTCTTCCTCTCGGAATTATAAATTTTATAGTCATAGCGATTATTCTGTATTACCTGGGATAAGATCTTTAGCAGTACGAAAGATTTGTACGACTTCAGGAATACATTCATGTCATTCCCGAACCAGGATATTCATTCAATAGATACCAATGAGTATCGGAATACATGTGAACAGGTCCTTTTAAAATGAATCCGTTGAACGAACAATCACAAAGCGTTCTGAAAAAAATTGCGTTCTATACGCTGGGCTGTAAGCTGAACTTTGCTGAAACCTCGATGCTAAAGAAGGACTTTGATTCCGAACGGTTTCTGATAGTACCTTTTAAAAGCAAAGCAGATATTTATGTTATTAATACCTGTTCTGTCACAACAGATGCAGAAAGAGATTGCCGGAAAGTGGTCCGGCAGGCTTTACGAAAAAATCCTTCTGCATTTGTGGTTGTAACCGGTTGCTATGCGCAGTTGGATCCGGAAGTGATTGCCGGAATCGAGGGAGTTGATCTGGTTCTTGGTGCTAAAGAAAAGTTTGATATTGTAAAACACTCCAAAAACTTCAAGAAACACGATCAGGCCGTAATCCATCGAAAGGATGTAAATGAAGCGGTTGATTTCCATCATGCGTTCTCCTCCAGTGACCGCACCCGTGTTTTTCTGAAAATCCAGGATGGATGTGATTATAAATGTTCTTTTTGTACCATACCGCTGGCACGGGGTCAAAGTCGTAGCCCGTCTATTGAGGAAATCCTGGAGCAGGCTCGTATCGTTATTAAAGACGGGTATAAAGAGATTATTTTAACCGGTGTTAATGCGGGAGACTTTGGAAAACAGACCGGCGAAACGTTCTATGAACTGCTTCTGGCGTTGGACAAGCTGGATGGTCTTGAAAGGATTCGAATTTCATCCATAGAACCCAACTTACTGAGTCATGATATCATTGACCTGGCAGCCCGTTCAACCACGATTCAGCCTCATTTTCATATCCCTCTTCAAAGCGGTTCAGACCACATGCTGCGGATCATGAAAAGACGCTACGACACGGCTTTGTACACGGATCGGGTAAAGAGTATCCGCGAGAAAATTCCAGATGCATGCATAGGTGTGGATGTTATTACAGGCCATCCCGGAGAAACACCGGAACTCTTTCAGGAAACGGTATCCTTTCTCCAGTCACTTGACATTTCCTATCTTCATGTCTTTACCTATTCTGAACGCCCGGATACTCTCTCTTATACCATGGAAAAGGCGGTGGATGTCAAAGAGCGAAAAAAAAGAACACATATTCTTAGAAATATTTCCAGGCAAAAGCGCTATGATTTTCATGTGAAGCATATCGGATCCATAAGACAGGTACTTATTGAAGATGAACAAACAAATGCGTATGCAGCCGGTTGGACGGATAATTATATCAGAGTTGTGCTTAAAAAGCCTGCGTTAAAAGTTAAATCGAGTCAAATAATTCAGTGTAAACTTATTGATACGGACGCTCATCAAGAAGCGGTTTTTGGCGATATTATTTCATAAATTCTACGGGAAAGTTGTACCTGTTTTTCATCCCGTAAATCAAATTAACAGACGGTAATGGGTGATCGTGTTTTTGGGTTATTTGACGAAATAAGAGATTATTTTCAACAGGAAGAGAAGATGTACGGAGCCTTTTCCATGCCTGAAGAGAATCGCTTGTCTAAAGGCGCCGGGATCACTCAGGATCAGGTAGTTTCAGCAGAAGAATCAATAACTGATATGGAATCACTAAAAAAGGTAAAAACCCTGGATGAACTCAGGGAGTTGTGTGAACAAGCAGAAGAACTCAAAACAGATTTAGAGCAAACCAATCTGGTTTTTGGCTCCGGAAATCCGGAAGCTAAAATCATGTTTATTGGCGAAGCTCCCGGTGCAGAAGAGGATAAACAAGGATTGCCGTTTGTTGGAAGGGCCGGAAAGCTTCTTACAAAAATTATTGAATCGATTTCATTTACCAGGGAGCAGGTGTACATTGCCAATATTTTAAAACACAGGCCTCCTAACAACAGAGACCCGCTTCCTGAAGAAAGAAAGCGAAGCCTCCCCTATTTGTATCGACAGATTGAATTGATACAGCCTGCTTTTATCGTTTGTTTGGGGCGAGTATCAGCGCAAACATTGTTGGAAACCCAGGAACCGATGAAAAATCTGAGAGGTCGTTTTCATTCTTTTCATAATGATTCCAACCTGTTGGTTACCTACCATCCTGCAGCACTTCTACGAAATCCTGCCTGGAAAAAACATACCTGGGAAGATGTACAGATGCTTCGGAAAAAATATGATTCTATCTATGGTTGAACTCTCGAATAATGAAACGCACTTTTAATACAGGCTAAGAAATTCATGGCAAAAAACGATCCAAAAAGAAAGAAAGAGGCTTCCTCCTATTTTGAAACTTCCGGAAGGATCCCTCCTCAGGCTGTTGAGGTTGAAGAAGCCATTCTTGGCAGTATGCTGATTGATAACGAAGCTGTGGATACCGCATTGGATGTGTTAAAGCCGGAGGATTTTTATAAATCGGCGCACAGGCACATATTTGAAACCATTGCCAAACTGAATGGAAGAAACAACCCGATAGATATTTTGACGGTTGAAAGTGAATTAAGAGATCAGGAGTTGCTTGAAACGATTGGAGGTACAGGTTATCTCTCAGATTTAACCCGAGCTGTAACTTCTGCGGCAAACATTGAATATCATTGTCAAATTGTAGCTGAAAAAGCACTAAAAAGACACTTGATTATTGGGTGTACCGATATCATTCAGGAGGCCTATGATACTACCAGTGATTCTTTTGAAGTGCTTGATGCCGCCGAGAAACGTATTTATGATATCACAAACTCAAGAACGCACTCCGGCCAAAGAAACCTGCCGGATCTGCTAAAAGGGACCATAGAATATCTTGAAGAAATACGGGGTAAAAAACAGGGTATTACCGGTATCCCTACCGGCCTGGAAGTAGACTCTATGACTGCCGGATGGCAAAAAGGAGATTTAATTATTATCGCTGCAAGGCCATCCATGGGAAAAACGGCTTTTACACTTACTGCAGCAAGAAATGCCGCTCTTCATCAGGATCCGGAAAAACAGACCGGTGTTGCCTTGTTCAGCCTTGAAATGTCGGATCAGGCACTGGTGCAAAGATTGCTGACTATGGAAGGCCGGATTGACGCTCAAAAGGCCAGAACCGGTAAACTGGATGATTCAGAGTTTAAAAAACTGATAGAAGCCGCCGGAAGGCTACATACGGCTCCTGTTTTTATTGATGATACTCCATCAATCAGTATCATGGAAATGAGATCCAAGTGCCGCCGTTTAAAAAGTGAACACGACATCGGACTGATCATTGTGGATTACTTGCAGCTGATGACTGGAATGCAAAATGATCGACAAAACCGGGAACAGGAAATTGCCGGTATTTCACGAGGCTTAAAAGCACTTGCCAAAGAACTGGATGTGCCGGTTATAGCGCTTTCACAGCTCAGCAGAGCCGTAGAGCAGCGTGGCGGAGATAAACGTCCACAACTTAGTGATTTACGTGAATCTGGCTCTATTGAACAGGATGCGGATGTGGTCTGTTTTCTTTATCGTCCGGAGTATTATAACATTGCAACCGATGATCAGGGAAATTCAACGGAAGGTGTTGCAGAACTCATCATAGGAAAACAAAGAAACGGCCCGGTTGGTACGGTGAGCCTGCATTTTGTTAAAAACTATGCCCGGTTTGAAAACCTGGCAAGATCGTTTGATAATCAGCCGTATATCGAATCCGGGCATGAAGACCCTGTTCGGGGAGATGATGTTTCACCGGATGAGAGCAGTGAACAGCGGGCGCGTAAAACGGGCTTTACCCCTCCTCCGGACGATGAGGATTCTCCTTTTTAATATGCTCTAAAAGAGAATCGTATTCATTGATTATTTCACTCCAGTCAAAGTGTCGGTTAACCGCCTGCAACGTGGCTAATGGAAGACGCTTAAGTGTACCATCCAGTAGTTTTTTCATTTTCCTGAACAAGTCTGTTTCATCGTCATAAAAAACCGGACCATGTAATAAAGGATCATGAAGGGCTTTCGGGATTATTTCCGGATACGTAAGATCACGCGGCAGAACCGGGTGGCATCCATTGTAAATGGCTTCCATAATCGCTGTACAGAAAAACTCATGAAAGGCTGTTGAAACTACGATATCCCCTTTTTGTAATAATTTTCCATATGCTTCGCTGTTCTCTACATAGCCATAATGTAAAATCCGACTGCCATATCTTTTCCATGCTTCTTCAAAACGGGTTGATTGGTCATGAAGATGATCGCCGGCCAGTATCAAATCAAAAGAACACTCCGCATCATCCAGTTTGTCGACTACCCGGAAAAACTTATCAGGATCCTTGTCAAACGACCAACGCTGATTCCATACGATAACAGGGCGAGGGTTTTCAGGTCTTTTTTTTCGCATCTCGACAGCAGGCTCAAATACCTTCAAGTCGAGGCCGGGATACAGCAAGCCAGATTTATTGGCGATACGAGCGATAGATTCAGATTGCTGATAGTCTGGAAACTGGGCAAGAAAACCGGGTAATGCATCCAAAAAACTCTGTCTGTGGAATTCCGAATTAAAGAAAACATAGTCTGCAGCGAGGACACTGAGGTAGTTGATATAACAATAGGTAATATCCCTTTCTTCATTGCCCGGAACAGGCTGTGTCAGTTGATTCTCATGCATATACAAAACAATAGGAACATGAGCAAAGCGGGGGTTGGTAAGTGCAATAAATGCCGGTAAGTTGGTCATGCTGCTTGCCATCACAAGATCTATTTTATCCGGAATGGCGTGCGTTTTTTCAGCAAGTGTTACGGAGCCCCCGCTCATACGCCATTTCCAGTGGCTTCCCTTCATGGTCACAGAGAAGACACGGTGTCTGGAATGTTGACTGAAACCGTCTATAAATGCTCTGTGTGAGCCGCCAAGGAAGGGTTCTACTAATAAAATGTTCATGTACTTCTAATAAATCAGCTTCCAGTTGTTTTGTGCTACATCTGCTTTGGATATAGACTCTCTTTTTTGCAAGTATGAAATGATCATATCTGAAACGGAACGGTAAATGGTTTTTAAAACCGAAGCATTAGACAGCATATCAAACCCACCTCCTCCCGATGCTCTGTAAGAGTTTATCGCAAGGGTGAATACGTCCTCATCCTTAATCTCTTTTCCTTTGTATGTCAACTGGACTATCCGGTTTCCTGGATGATTTCGAAGATCCATATGATATTCTATTCCGGAAATCATGTCAAAATTGAATCCCGGCCAGTCCCGGTTGATTCGAGGCTCCTGCTCCTCTTCTGACATGGTTTCATAATATCGTGATGTAAACTCAAGATATTTTTTAAGATCTTCTCCCGTAATTTCAATTTTGAAGAGTGTATTATGAAAAGGGTATAATAAGCCAATGTCCCCCCTGGTAATTTTACCCGGTCCGAACTGTACATTCGTATTAAAGGAAGCCGCTGCGGATAGTTGAGCTCCTGTTTCCCGGAGCTGCACCTCATGTATCAGGTCAATGATGGCAGAATTACCATGGCGTGAATGAGCTGCGGACCAGTGGTCAACGGTATAAGCCAGGGGCTCGGTTGCAAAAGAAACGACCCTTTGATGAGCCTCCTCGGTTATGGAAACAACTCCGGGATGCTCTTCAGTAGATTCGGTAACCGGTATATTATACGTACTTACTTCAACCACGGATGGATTAATATCCTTGCCTTTAATGATTTTAAACTCTGCAATACCCAGGTGAGATGCCCACCGGCCTGGTTGTAGTACAGCTACGGAGGCTCCATCAGGCCCGTCTATGTGTTGATTATCCAATACCCGGTGCGTATGCCCTAGCGCAAGAAGATGAACCCCCGGAATCGTTTCTGCAATGGTTCTCCCGAAATTTTCTTCACCGAGAGTATCGCTTTGGTAGCCCGACGATCCATTCAGGCCGGAATGGGCGAGAATAATGACGACATCGGCAAGATCTTTTTCCTGAAGTAACCGGGTATATTGTTCTGCAACAGATGGTCCATCGGCAAACGTCAGACGTTGATTCACATGATGTTTGTCCCAAATAGCAGACCCGGGAGTAGTTAATCCGATGATGGCAACATGGATACCCTCTATTTCTTTTACAAGATAGGGTGTATAAGCCGGTTCTTCGGTTCCGTATGTCAGAATATTAGCACCTAATGCCGGTGTATTTGTTGCCTCCAGCTGTCGATTCAGGTACTCAATGCCAAAGTTGAATTCATGATTGCCAATTACAATGGCATCATAAGACATATGATCAACGGCCTTTAAAAACGGATAATGGCTTTGTTTCTGATCATGAACCGCAAAATATTCAGCAAATAAATTGCCCTGCAGCCAGTCACCTGCATCCAGAAGAATAGTGTTTGGATTACTTTTACGAATAGAATCTGCTAACGTGGCTATTTTTGCCAAAGAATGATAGGGGTCTTCCAGGTTTTGGTAGTAATCCCATCCGCGAACTCTTCCGTGTACATCTGCGGTCAGCATTACTTCTATCCTCACCGTATCCACAGAAACCGGAGACCCATCTTCCTTTGTATAGTTTTCTTCGTTACAGGAAACCAGAAACAGAAAGAAAAAGGCCGTATAGAAAAAAAAACCTTTCTTAGACATTGTCATATCAATGTATAAACTGCGAAGATGGCTCTAAATAACAGTTCCGCTTTTAAGCATTCCGTTTTTTTCCACAACCACGATTCCATCAATTACAGAAAAGTTATCATTTTGTGTGTCCTCAAGATGGTCACCACCGATGATTCGGACATTATCACCAATTCGTGCGTTCTTATCAATAATCGCTTTTTCGATATGGCAATTGGCACCTATTCCCTGCAGAGGTTGATCCGGTGATGTATTGTCAAGCTCCTGGACGGTAGGGAAATAATCTTTACCCATCACTATAGAATCTTTAATAACGGTATTTTTTCCGACCCTGGAACGAACTCCAATGATCGAATGCTCAATAACGGAGGCTTCAATAACACTTCCTTCGGCGATAATAGACCGGTTTACATGTGTACCAAAAATTTTTGATGGTGGCAATAAACGAGGCCTTGTAAAAACTCGTTTGCCAGGAGCGTAGAGGTCAAATCGAGGCAAAGGATCTGTTAATTCAAGATTTGCTTCATAAAAAGATTTAATAGTTCCAATGTCTGTCCAGTATCCCGTGTATTTGTAACTGATTACTTTTTCTCCGGAATTGATAACCATGGGGATGATTTCTTTTCCAAAATCAACGGCCATCGGGTTTTCATCTATCAGTTTTTTGAGATGGCACATATCAAAAATATAAATCCCCATGGAAGCCAGGTACTCCTTTCCAACTTGTTTAAACTCTTCCGGAACAGGTGATTTCCAGTTCTGTAACTCTGCGCCTGAAGGTTTTTCCACAAAACTTGTAATGAAATCCTCATCATCGGTTTTCATAATACCGAAGCCTTCGGCATCTTCTGCTGTAACAGGAATAGTAGCGATGGTAAGCTTGGCATCTTTATCAATATGATTTTGCATCATACTGTGAAAGTCCATTTGATACAATTGATCTCCGGAAAGGATCATTACATACTTTGCGCCGTGGTTTTGTAAATAGCGAAACGTTTGCCGAACGGCATCAGCCGTTCCCTGAAACCATTGATGAGAAGTCGGAGTTTGTTCCGCGGCAAGAATATCCACAAAGCCTCTCGAGAAAACATCAAAAGTAAACGTATTCTTTATGTGTTGGTTCAGAGATGCCGAGTTAAACTGTGTCAACACGTATATTTTCCGAATATTGGAATGCAGACAATTGGAAATGGGGATGTCTACCAATCTGTACTTTCCGCCAACCGGTACGGCAGGCTTGGACCTGCTTTTGGTCAAAGGATAAAGGCGGGATCCGGCGCCACCACCCAAAATTACAGCTAATGTTGATTCCATGATTGTTGGTTCCATCATTGTGGTATCTCCTTTATTACATCTTTATACATTTGTTGATAATGCCCTGCCGAATTGTACCAGGAAAAATCTTTTTCCATAACTCTTTTTCTAAGAAGATCTAATAATTCGGGGTCGGAGTATAAGGTAGTTGAACGTTGTAATGCATGAAAAGTGTCATCAATATTAAAATGATTAAACGTGACTCCATATCCGTCAGGGTCTCCGAAATCGATTACCGTATCTTTTAAACCACCGATTTTTCTTACAATCGGGATGGTTCCATATCTCATAGCATATAATTGATTCAGGCCGCAAGGTTCAACTCTTGAAGGCATGATCAAAAAATCGCTTCCGGCATACATTCGATGAGCGAGTTCCTCATTATATGTAATCGCTGCATCAAAATAGCCGACATGTTCACTTTTCATAGATTCAAATCTATGCTGCAATCCCGGATCTCCTGTCCCCAGAATAAGGAAACTACCCTTAAGGCCGGCATGAAGATATCGGGATATTAAATCAGGAAGGATGTCGGCTCCTTTTTCTTCCGCCAATCTACCAATAAAAATATACAAAGGTAAGTCCTTGTTTAGCCCAAATTCTTTGCAGAGCCATTTTTTATTCTCTTCTTTACCTTTTTCACATTGCTTTACATCGAAATTGTGTACAATAAGCGAATCTGAAGACGGATCCCAGACATCTGTATCAATCCCGTTAAGTATACCAAAGGACTTTTGTCTTTCTGCCGCCAGTAAAGATTCCAGGCCTTTACTGGAATATTGCAATTCTTCAAGATAAGAATGAGATACTGTTGTAATCCTCCATGCCGTTCGTAAACCGGCAGAAAGAGCGTTTAACCGTCCGTTCCAGAAAAGAAGCCCCTCTTTATCAGGGTCTGTTTTGGGCAGGAGTTCTTTTTTGCCCGTTTCATACCAACCCTGATAATGGCCGTTATGGATCGTTAAAACAGAAGGTATCCGGGCAAATTCATGATACACCGGGCTACCTGCCATTAAAAAAGGCACAAAAGCGGTATGATGATCATGACAGTGGATGATGTCCGGCTTTTTTGAAAAAGACTTCATCCAGTCGAGTGAAGCCAGTTGAAACGATGTGTACCGTTCAAAGTCATCCCAGTACCCATAGTCGCTTTCCGAGTCAATGTAGATACCTTCACGGTCCAATCGGCCTGGCACATCCACGAAATAAATGGGAAAACCAAGTATATCGCCTTGTTCTTTGAAGATATTGTATTCAATTTTTTCTTCGCCAAGCCAAGTGATTCCGTCGTGAACATGTTCTAATTGGTGATTTCGAATCCAGCTGTTGTTAAATTTGGGCATGACCACCCAGGATTCGACCCCTTTAGACTTAAGATATTTGGGCAATGCCCCTACTACATCGGCGAGGCCGCCGGCCTTGGCCACCGGATAGCATTCAAAACTGATATGAATTACATGCATTTGAAACAAAAATTAGTACGATTACGTAGGAAAAAGGTTTTAATGGCGATCTGTCCTGATAGATATCAACTATGCCTGAATGGAACATGATCTTGTTCATGTATATAAGGAATTCAAGTTGTATCTTACAAACTTTATTTTCCAGAATAAGCGAAAAATCACACTTTATACAGTTTTTATTCTTCGCATATGAATAATTCGGTAGTCTCTTTCGAAAATGTAAGTAAACGCTTCGGTAAACAGTATGCCGTTGATGGGGTGTCGTTTGAAGTCCAGGAAGGAAGAATATTTGGGCTTCTGGGTCCAAATGGAGCCGGTAAGACCACCAGCATCCGAATGCTGACCAATATACTGGTACCGGATGAAGGTGTTGTTCGTTTGGGTGGAGAAGTGGTTTCTCCTGAAACACAGCGCCATATCGGGTATTTGCCGGAAGAGCGAGGCCTCTATAAAAAAATGAAGGTCAAGGAGCAGCTTATCTATTTTAGTCGGTTGAAGGGGCTTTCAAGGTCAGACTCTGCAAAAAGCATTTCCTACTGGCTGGATCGCTTCGGAGCCAAAGAGTGGGCCGAAAAAGAAGTGTCGGAGTTATCCAAAGGGATGCAGCAGAAGATTCAGTTTATCGCTACGATCGCACATGATCCTATGTGCCTTATTTTTGATGAACCTTTTAGCGGCCTGGATCCCATTAACAGTGAATTGCTTAAAGACATCATTCTGGAACTTCGTAGTACCGGAAAAACCATCTTCTTTGCCACACACCGCATGGAACAAGTAGAACAGTTGTGTGATGACATTGCGTTGTTTAATCACGGGAAACTGGTTTTAAGTGGAGAAGTATCAAAAGTGAAAGCGGCATTTGGGAAAAATACTTTAAAAATACGGTTTAAAGGCTCTCCGGATTTTTTAAACCAGTTAGAGCATGTGCGTATTGCCAGTAAATCACAGCACTCTGCAGAGATCGTTCTTAAGGATGGTGCCGATGATCAAAAAATATTGCGGCATGCACTGGACTCTGTTCACGTGCACTCTTTTGAATTAATTGAGCCAAGTGTTCAGGAAATCTTCATTGATACCATATCTAAATCATAACACGATGTCGATGATAAAAAAAATCTTTGTTGTTATTGAACGAGAATATCTTGTCCGCCTGAGAAGTAAGGTTTTTATCATTTCAACCTTGCTTGCTCCTGTGCTTATGGTTCTTATCCTTGTATTGCCATCAGTAATCAATGCATTATCTGGTGATAAAGCGCAATACTTCGTAGTTCACGACGAGACCGGATTGATTGATACCCTATTAATGAGTCAGGATTCCGTGTTTTACCAGCGTTCAGAAACCGGGCTGGATGAACTTAGATCGCAGCTTAATTTAAGAGAGATACAGGGTTATATTCATATTCCGGCTTCTGTATTAGACAGTAACGTAAGTGTAACGTTCTTTCATGATGGTAGTGCCGGTATTACTGCAGGAAGCCGGATCCGGTCTGATATCAGGCAATCCATTCGGGATATTAAACTGGATCAACTGGAAACTCCGCGGGAAGTCCGGGAAGTACTTGAAGAGCGTATTTCTGTGGATAATGTCATTGTTTCAGAAACCGGTGAAGAGGCTGCTGATTCTGGCTTATCGGCCATACTTGGCTTTATCATGGGCTTTATTATTTATGGAGCCATGTTGGGCTACGGTACGCTCATATTGAAGAGTGTTTTGGAAGAAAAATCGAGTCGTATTGTAGAAGTGGTTGTTTCATCGGTCCGATCTTTCGAGTTGCTTCTGGGAAAATTATTCGGCATAGCACTTCTCGGGCTCACACAGTTTGTGATTTGGTCGGTGTCTGGGGCCGCCATACTGTTTTTTGCGGCACCGCTTATTGCACTGTTTAGCGGAAGTGCTGAGGGTAGTGCAGAAATGGCAGAAGCTCAGGCTATATCAATTCCTGTTATCGGAATAGATGTATGGATTGGATTTACCGGCTTCTTTCTTCTTGGGTTTTTAATATACAGTTCCTTGTTTGCGGCCGTTGGTGCAGCTGTGGAACAAGAATCCGATGGTCAACAACTTCAATTGCCCATTGTTATGCTGATCATTGTTCCTCTGCTCTTTCTATTTGCTGTGGCGGATCACCCTACGTCTACCATGGCTGTAATTACATCTATGATACCTTTTTTTGCACCTATTCTGATGCCGGCACGTATGGCGGTGATATCCGTTCCTTTCTGGCAGCTGGCACTCACATTTCTGCTGATGCTATTGACGTTTCTTTTCCTTATTTGGGTGAGTGCAAGAATATACAGAGTTGGTATACTAATGTACGGAAAAGAGGCTTCTTTTAAAGAACTATGGAAGTGGATTTGGCAAGATTAGGTAATAGTGACAAATCCCCAATGGATAGAATTCCAATAAGTGCTTTTTGATTATACGGTAATACTTTACAAGATTTGTACTGAATATTAGTTTAGACTTATAGGGTTACCGAAGGCAATATCAGCAAGGTCATAGCGTGATTTTTGCATGATTTTTCGCTTCGCAATTTCATGCGTGGTTCGGTGTAAAAACATAAACATTACCCCATCCCTGTTAAAGCCGCTATCAATGAGATCACGGATGGTGGCCCTGAACTTTGGGTAGTTGTGATCGTGCAGGACATCATTGACCCAGGCATCTATGATATCGTCCCGTTTAGATTTTGGAGGCAATTTAATAATGTAATTCATAATGATGTGGATTAAAGGGTCCGTGCCATTCGTTGTAGATGCTCTAAAATTCTCTGGTCATACTCTTTTAACAATCTTTGCTCTATAAAAGATTCCTTATCGGATTGATCCAGAACCGAAACCGAGGCCACTGCAAGAAAACGAATTCTGGGATCCGGATCGGTATAGTAGTTATCGACAAAACTGCTTCTCCACTGAAGCTCTTCCGAATTATTTAATAATAATTTATAAGCAAGCCATCGAAGTTCAAAAGGCCAAGACTCTGATAAATAATATTTTGCAGCTTCCGTGGTTTCGGAAGCAACAGGAAGTTCAAATAATTCTACCAGTAGCGTGGCAGAAAACAGGAGATCCTGACGGTCTTCTCTGAGAAAACGAATGGCAAATCGTCGGAAATCTTCCGGCTCAAGCAAATAGCGATATGTTCGTATGGCTTCATTTACAAGAGCGATATCACTGGATACCTGAATGGTTGATAGTACGTGTTGTTCAACATGGGGAACGCCTCTGTACGCTCGAAGTGCCTTCATTGAAATATGCCGGATGCTTTTTTCCTGGTTACGTGTTCCGTCTATGAAACGACGTTCTGTTCCTCTTGCTCCGGAAGTTATTTCAGATAAAACGGCATACAAAGCTGCACGTACATCCGGGTTCTCCTCTCTTGCAAGCATATCCTGCAAAGCAAGTTCTAGGTCAGGATTCGAGGCAAATTCTACTAAAGCCAATGCGGCCTGTTTTCTTTTTTCGGCGTCTTCATTGCGTCGCATTTGATGAAGCCAAAATGGAAACGGTTTTACCTCTGTAAAGTCAATCTGACCGGATATATTCGTAATCCAGATAGCTGTGATGGCATGGTCCGGTTCAAGCGTATATTGATCTCCATTTGGATCGATCTTTATTTCTTTTTGAGATAAACTTCCTTCGCTTTCCCAAGACAGGTTTATTGTTATAGAATCCTCCTGAGGGTATCCAAGGGGCTCGGCCAGTATGTGGATTTCAGTAGGTGTTTCCTCTATAAATTCTATTCGATATGTTCCAACCTCCGAGACATCGGAAGTTCTCCAGTCTGGAACAGATACCCTTCTTCCTACCGACTCATAGAGAGTTATGTCGAAATCAGCATCGGAAAAAGGCGTGTTTCTTGAAGCAAGTGCACGAATAGATGCATCCAGAGATTCCATTACCAGTAAATCTTTACTGCCTTTTAAAGCACTCTTTGCATTAAGAAGTGCTCTTTGTCCAAAGTGATCATACAAAGAAACGGGCCGGTCATATGCATCATCTAACGGATCGGAAGCATTAACGTTATCGCTGGAAATATTTTGTTGAATAGCCAGAAAGGCTTGAAGAACAGGCATATAATAAGCATCGGACCATGTCAGCGGTCTGAATGAAACCCCATACCACTGAGAAATAATGGCTTTCCATAGCTGCAACTCAAGGTTATCTATACTTTTATATAAAAATCCAACTCCATAAGCCGCGTTTTTTGTTTCCCAAAAATGGTCTTCGAGATGTATAATATTAAATTCAGTTGCAGGAAACTCATTTCTTAAATAACGTTCTGAATCACGGATATAGCGAATGGCAGAGGTCAGAATCTCGGTTCTTTGAGCTTCATCAGAAACTCCTTCTTCCTGATATACTCTGATTTGCTTTATGCCCATAAAGGTTTCGTTCATGTCGAACTTCCCTACAGCAAATGACAGCTCTGATAATGGTGTTGAATATTCTGAAGACCAGCTAACCGATTTTTTCCCATTTTTTTGTGTAACCGTATTTTTTTTACCAGAAAAAACCGCATCATATTCTTCATCTACCGTTATTTTTGCTGTAAAGGTGGCTTGTATTGCAGGATGCACCGGTCCGGGCAGCCAATGAGATACCGCACCCGGAAGCCGGGAAGAAATCATGCTTCCTTTTCGGGTAATATGAACTCCAAAGGACGGTTTCGATGTGTAGGAAAGGCTAAGCTTGAAGTTTTCTCGAGGATCCAGGGGTTCATCAAAAGAAATAATAAGGGTGTCCCCGGCTTGAGAATAATCAAGAGAAACATTACGATCTGCAGTTACACTATGTATCTCTGTTTCAGGTGCAAACCAAACCAGCTCCTGAACCCGAGTGTTTTTTGGAGTAAATGCATAAATGGCTTTTCCTTCAAGCGATCGGCTTTCAATGTCTGCATGCAGACGAAGGTCCAGGTGTGTAATCTCCACATTATAATCAGGGAAAGGAGCATAGTCTCCATTTTTAAGGGGAAAGGAATAGGTATTTGCCGCAGAAACAGCAAATAGAAGAATTACAAACAGTGAATAACTTTGGGATCTCATGTTGGAAAACGTTGCGATGAAGGTATTATAAATCCGATGACATATATGATAAAACGGTCTTGGCCAGTATTTCATTGGAGGAAAATCCATTTCCCCCGTTAATCGTTGCATTGCCTTTTAAATCCAGGAACACTCCTCCAGCTTCATGCAAGATGGGAAGCAGTGGTGCCGCATCCCAGACATTCAGAACCGGATCAAACATAATATCTGCTTTACCGGTTGCAACCATCATATGCCCATAAGCGTCGCCCCAGGTACGATGGAGTTTCACCTGATCCAAAAGATGTGAAAAGTCATCAAACATTCCTTCTTCTCTTATTGTAGTAATGTCTGTACTCAAAAGGGAAGCTTTTGTTAATGTGTCGGTATTAGAAACACGGCAAGGCCTGCCATTATATCTTGCTCCCATACCTGTTGCAGCTTCACAGAGTTCGTCGGTTGCTGGAGCATATATAATTCCGACTTCAGGTTCATCATCAATGGTTACACCAATTAAAGTGGTATATAAAGGAACGCCATGTATGAACGACCGGGTTCCGTCAATCGGATCCAGAATCCACTTGATCGTTTTGTTTTCACCTGAGGTTCCGAACTCTTCACCAATGATACCATGGTCAGGATATTTTTTTTCAATCTGTTCTCTCATCCATGTTTCGGCCATACGATCCGCAGCCGTAACGGGAGAGTCGTCGTCCTTGGAGATAACTTCAATATCTTTGTTGAACATCTCAAGTGTCTTTTTTCCGGCAGTACGAGCCAGATATATTCCAAACTGAAGTATTTCTTCTTTAATCGTTGATTTCATAAAATAGAGAAGTGAAATAAAAAGGATGAACGCTCTGCAAAATACGGTTCTTTTAGAAAAATGCAGTAAAGCGAATGAACGAAAAATAGGAGTATAAATACGATTAAATACTCATTGGAAAATCAAAAATCCATTAATATTTTCATTCGTTCGTTTTAAATTGCAGCAGACTTCGGTAAAACGCTTATCTATCTTGAAAGGATAGGAATTTTGTTCAATTAGTTTATAAAAAATTAGTAAAAAGATGAATGTTTCAGCCATCATTTCAGAGATATCCAGGCAACTTTCACTCACTGCAAAACAAGTGGAAACGGTTGTAAACCTCCTGGACGAAGGTGCAACGATCCCCTTTCTTGCACGATACAGACAAGAAAAAACCGGAGGGCTGGATGAAGAAAAACTTAGAGAAGTAAGAGATTTACTGGAGTTTTTAAGACTGTTTCAGGAGCGTAAAGCCACCATTCTGGAATCTATTGAAAGTCAGGGTAAGCTGACACCGGAGTTAAAAAAGGAAATCGAGAGCTGCAAGACATTGAAAGAGCTTGAGGATTTGTATTTACCTTACAAACCAAAACGAAGAACCCGAGCAGATATAGCCAAAGAAAAAGGCCTGGAAGAGCTTGCTGTAATGATTTGGGAAGAAGATGTTTTTAAAGGAACACCGGAGGAACATGCCTGTTCCTTTATCGATGAGGAAAAAGGGGTCCATTCTGCTGAAGAGGCTCTGGCTGGAGCGCGGGATATTTGTGCAGAATGGATTAATGAGGAGCCGGATGTAAGAAAGAATATTCGGAAACAGCTTCAGCGATTTGGCCAACTTATATCCAAAAAAAGTAAAGAAACCGATGAAAAAGAGGTCTATCGGGAGTATTATGAATACACGGCAAATATCAACTATCTACGTCCTCATCAGATTCTTGCAATCAACCGGGGTGAACGGGAAGGTATTTTAAAAGTGGATATTGAAATTGACAAACAAAAAGCCATATCAAATCTGGAGCATTATCTCATTCTCAACCCTTCCTCTGTATTCACAGAAGAATTTAAAAAGGCGATTAGTGACAGTTACATACGACTCATATTTCCGGCTTTGGAAAGAGAAGCAAGAAAAGATCTCACTGAAAAGGCGGAAGAGCATGCCATTATTACTTTTGCTGAAAACTTAAAAAACCTGTTGATGCAGCCACCTTTGAAGAGCCAGGTTGTAATGGGAATAGATCCCGGGTACCGGACGGGATGCAAGGTTGCTGTCATTGATGAAACCGGCAGATATCTTGACGGAGCGACCATCTACCCTACTCCACCCAGAGAGGATATTGAAGGATCCATAAAAGTGATGGACCGCTTGATTGCGAAATATCAAATTTCTCTGGTTGCAATTGGAAATGGCACAGGAAGCCGCGAAACAGAAAAGGTGGTTGCAGAACTTATCCGGATAAGAAAAGAAAGGAATCATACCGATGATATTCACTATCTGATCGTAAACGAGGCCGGGGCGTCTGTTTATTCGGCCTCACCGCTTGCAAAAAAAGAATTTCCGGACTTGGAAGCAGCCATGAGGGGTAATATATCCATTGCAAGAAGGGTTCAGGATCCGCTGGCGGAGCTTGTGAAAATCGACCCGAAATCTATTGGTGTCGGACTGTACCAACATGATGTGAACCAGAGTCAATTATCCAGGAAACTGGATGATGTGGTGGAAAGTTGTGTGAATCTCGTAGGAGTAAATGTAAATACGGCAAGTGCCGCTTTGTTGGCCTATGTTTCTGGCCTGAGTTCGCTGATCGCCGAAAAAATTGTAGCGTACAGAAATGAAAACGGGCCGTTCAAAGACCGGAATGATCTTAAAAAAGTCCCCGGGATTGGGAATCTTCGTTTTGAACAGGCGGCCGGCTTTTTACGTATTCCGGGTTCGGAAAATCCATTTGACAACACCGCAATCCATCCGGAAAGCTATGTTGCGGCTCAGGAAGTATGCCGGCTTTTAGATTGTTCTCCAGATCAGCTTCAAAAAAATGCCCAGTTACTTACAGAAAAAATGCATCAACTGGACATGGAAACAACCGCCATGCAAGCAGGTATCGGGAAACCTACACTCGAACTTATTCTGGAAAATCTGCTGAAGCCCGGAAGGGATCCAAGAGAGTCCTTGAGAAAGCCTCTCCTTCGCCAGGAAGTTTTATCTATTGAGGATCTGGTGGAAGGACAGTCATTGGAAGGAACGGTACGAAACGTAGTGGATTTTGGAGCTTTTGTAGATATTGGTGTCAAGCAAGACGGTTTACTGCATATTTCACAGATGAGTGATACACAAAAAGTAAAAAACCCGCATGACATTGTATCTGTGGGAGATATAATTCAGGTAACGGTTCTTTCCGTGGATAAAGAAAGAAACAGAATTGGGCTGGGACTCAAAAAGCAAAAATAGAAAACGGCTTAATTCCCAGGAGTGCCATATTCAGTGAGTAGTTTTTTTTCCAACGCATCTACTCTTTTAATGGACTTTTTCAGCCATTCTAAAAAGAGTTCCTTTTTTTCGATGTCGGGCAGTTTCCAGCTAAACGTATTTTGATCGCACAAGCTTCGAAGATGATAAAGACACAGTGCGGCCGAAACCGAGATGTTATAACTTTCGCTGAAACCAAACATAGGAATGGCCAGACAGCCATCTGCTTCACGGATAGCATAATCCGTCAGTCCCTCCTTCTCAGCACCAAATACAAGAGCCGTAGGTTTCTCCGGGGAAAAATCCGGGAGTGAAACCTGATGTTCATGCGGAGTTGTAGCAAAAATCTGATATCCTTTGGCTCTTAAAGCCTCATAAGCTGACTTCGTATTATTTGCATCAGGATGACAATAACGGCGCACGGTCAGCCATTTATCAGCTCCAATAGTCACCCCTTTATCCACATTGAAAAAATTTCTGTTCTCAACGACGTGAACATCCTGAATTCCAAATGCATCGCAACTTCGCAGAACCGCAGATGCATTTTGCGATTGATAAAGATCTTCCAGTACGACCGTAAAAAACCGGGTTCTTTGTTCCAGAATAGTTTTAAAAAGATTCTTTCTTTGCTCGCTTACATAGTTTGAAAAAAAGGAAAGAGCCTTATCAATAGGTACTTCAACCGTGTGCATGAATACCTGTGCTTAATCCTTTTCGCAATTGAGCATAAATCCTTTTTTCCGAATGGTCTGGATATAGCTTTTGGGAGTAATTTCTTCGATTTTTTTTCTCAGGTAGCTTACATATACATTGAGAAAGTTTGTATTGGTATCGAAGTTTATATCCCAGACATTGTTTGTGAGTTCATCTTTATCAAGAATCCGGTTTGGATTTTTAAGAAGGTACGCCATGAGATTAAATTCATTGTTGGTCAACAAGACTTTTTGATCTTTGACGTAAAACTCCCTGCTGATGAGGTCAATTTTTAACTCACCGCACTCATAGGTATTTTTCGATCCGGGTCCTTTATTAACCCGCCGGGTGATAGCATCAATGCGTGCCAGCAATTCTTTATTATCAAACGGCTTGGTCAGATAGTCGTCGGCGCCTGTATTTAGTCCCGTAATCTTTGTATCTGTATTCTGATAAGCAGAAAGGATTAAGATGGGAGTTGTAACATCATTTTCACGCAGAACTTTACAAACATCAAGACCACTTTTATCCGGAAGGCCAAGATCTAAAATAATAATATCAAAATCTTCACGTAGTGCTATTTCTTCGCCAGTTTCCCCCTTTTCAGCAATAGACACTTCATGCCCTTCTTTCTCGAGAACGTGTTTAACCAATGTTCGTACAATACGGTCGTCTTCAATGACAAGAATTTTCATATATACTCACAGTATGATGTTCATTAAAGTGCGATAATAAATATTTGTATTCGGCAGACAGGAGAAAAAGGATCTAAAAAACCTTCTTCGTGCTGAAAACTTATTCTAATTAAAGAAAAAAACGTAATTATTACCAACAGCTTTTTTAATAATTGCAAAAAACGCGTTTCTGGTGCAATAGATGTACTATCTATGAATCCATAGATTAATGGTCTCGGCGACTTTTTCTTTGATTTCAGCATCTTTTCCGGTCAGGCCAAGTACTCTCAGATGCTTATATTTTTCCGGATTGTTTTCATCCATCCAAATCCTGTTTAAGGTACCGTTAAACAGGATTAGTTCATTTATGTAGTGCGGGCGTGTTGCACAAAAATAGGAAAGTTGATTTATGGAAGCTTCCCATCCTATGAGAACAAGCCGGCTGGCCTTTATATGTGGAAGAATATTGTCAATGACTTCCTGAAGAAACTCAGAAACATATTCTCTTGAGGATGTTAAGCCCTGTTCTCCTTGCTTTTCCGGGATCCACTGATACCCTTCTACTCCATGATCTGTTATTTTGGGATAGGGAGCCTGAATAATCAGATGATATCCCGAGAGGGCTAACAATGGCTGAATTTTCTTTTCAAGTTTGGACAAGTCCAGGCCACTTTCCTGAAGATATACAAACAGCGGCTGACCTTCTGGTTCATTCGATTTGTATAGTCTATAGGGTACCTCAATTGAAAAAGAGGCTTTTCCGGATAATATTACTTCAAACTCATTCATAGATATCAGGATATGGTGTTTTGTGCTTCACGAAAGATAAATGACCCTGCAATCATTACCAACAGTATCAGAAATATACTCCCGTATATTATAGTTCCGAAAGAGATACCTCCGTCTATCAAGGTGCCGAAAAGAATTGGACTTACCGCCGTACTCATAACCATAAACATCGACATCATACTGCGGATGGAACCCAGGTTGGCTGTCCCGTAAAGCTCAGCATATATGGCTGTTTTTATATTAGCGGCAAAGCCTTCAGAAATGCCGATAAGAAAATAATAGATAAATGCAGCGACCGGATGATAGATGACAAGCAGAACCCCCATTGCTGTTAAAAAAGGAATTAGAAAAAAAGGAAACAGGCGACATGCTTTAAAGCGGTCAACCATAGGG
Source organism: Balneolaceae bacterium ANBcel3 (assembly GCA_030012235.1). Taxonomy (GTDB): domain Bacteria; phylum Bacteroidota; class Rhodothermia; order Balneolales; family Natronogracilivirgulaceae; genus JASCXY01. The sequence continues at coordinate 24,686 of JASCXY010000002.1, forward strand.
CCGGTGATCAAGGCAAAGGAAGACTTTGCCAATGCAAACATAATGAATGCGGAAGCCATAATCTCCATTTCCCATCCTTTCCATGCAGCCATCTCTAACTGATATAAAAAGAATCCGGTAAGCAGAAAGGGAGATAATGTAACACCGGGTAATAAAAGATAAAACCGGTAATCTCTCAGCACTAACGAGCGTCTCCATTGTGTTCCGCGAAGATTTTTATTCTTAGTGCTTTTGTCATCCGGTACCTGTTCTCCTAATTTCTCCGGGTCTTTTCGGAGTGTGTACAGAATGAGCAAGGGCATGGCTGCAAGAATAAATAATGTGACACCCCCCCAGCCTGCTCTCCAGCCGTAGAGACCAATAATTGTAGCCATAGTGATAGGTAGTATCGCTTCACCTAAGGTATATCCTAAACTGGACAAGCTTAGTGCTCTGCCTCGAAGAGTCAGAAAATAGCGGCCCATCACCGTATGAGAGGAAAGGCTGCAGAGTCCCTGGCCGAACAAACGCAACCCAAGTAAAGAAAGGAAGAAAAGCCATGGCCAAGGGGTGACAGAAAGAAGAAAAGCTGATACGAGTAACCCCAAAAAAACAAAAAAAGTAAAGGTTTTTATGGGATAGATATCAATTTTTGGCCCAATCCAGGCAAGTAAAAAAGCGCTACCAAGCGTTGCTGTTGAATATAGCGTTCCAAAAGTAGCATTGCTTATGGAAAACTCTATCAAAAAAAACGGAACAAACAGTGAAATAAAAAAAGATTGTCCGAAATTTGAGAAAAAGGTAAAACCAAATCCAAAAAGTACCAGCTTTCGATACTTTGAGGCAAAAGAAAAAATATTCACGAATGATATACTATAATACAGGCCTGTAGCTGGTTACAGCTTTTCGGGCCATGTCAAGACCTTGATCATTTATTTCAAGATGGAATGTAGCCCGGATCGTATTTCCCCCAAAAGGTACCATAGCAACCCCATGATCACTTAACCATTTTAGGGCTGAATCAACAGATCCTTTGACAACTTCAAATATAACAATATTTGTTTCAACATGCTTTGGTTGAATAAAAAACGCGTCATTTTCAGCTACGGCTTCTGCCAGTAACGCTGCTCTGCGGTGGTCTTCTTTCAGCATGGGGAAATGATGGTCAACTGCATAGGATGCTGCAGAGGCCAGTAAACCGGCCTGTCTCATACCACCTCCCAGCACTTTTCTGTAACGTCTGGCTTGTTCTATGGTTTTAGAGTCTGACAGAAGCATAGATCCAACCGGTGCTCCAAGCCCTTTGCTGAAACAAACAGAGATGGTGTCACAGAGCGCACCAAAAACGGGGAGCGGTATATCTGAGGCGATGGAGGCGTTCCAAATGCGTGCTCCATCTATGTGAACCGGAATGTTAACGGTTTGGGCAAGCGTATAGATTTCCTGTATTTTATCCAAAGGATAGCACGTTCCGCCTCCCATATTGGCTGTATTTTCTACAGAAATGAGGCCGGTACGGGGCTCCCAGTCGTGGTCGCCGCGTATGGCTTTCAGAACCATGTCTGCATCCAACATCCCGCGAATTCCTTTTAAAGGATATAGCTGTACTCCGGAGATCATTGAACAAGCGGCGGTTTCAGCATGAAACAAATGTGCTTTTTCCTCAATTATCACTTCATCGCCCGGCTGGGTCAACACTTTTACGGCAAGCTGGTTTCCCATGGTTCCGCTTGGCACAAACAATCCGCTTTCTTTTTCAAAAAGAGAAGCCACTTTTTCTTCTAGGGCGTTGACTTCCGGATCTTCTCTAAACATATCATCACCGACCGCACTGCAAGAGATGACCTTTCTCATTGCTTCTGTTGGGCGTGTTACCGTATCGCTTCGTAAATCAATCATATGACACCTGGACTACTCAGCCTGAAAACCGGTTTCTTTTAGAAATTCATCTACCGTTTCCATGGCAGATTTTCGTTTTCTTATCATTTTATGCCCTCCCTTTTCATCCAGCAGAACCTCTGCAGGAAGCGATCTCCTGTTATAACTGGAAGCCATTGTCATCCCATATGCACCAGCGTCCATTATGGCAAGATAATCTCCCGGATGTGTAACGGGCAATGTTCTGGAATGACCAAGAATATCCCCGCTTTCACAAATATTTCCAGCTATCTCATAGACGTTCGTTTTTTCAGATTCTGAGGACAGGTTAACAATATCATGGTATGCATCGTAGAGTGCCGGCCTTATGAGATGATTAAAGCCTGTATCGGTTCCAACGAAGATTTTAGAGCCTTGATCTTTTACCGTATTTACCTGAGTCAAAAGGACACCGGCATGAGCTACCAGCCACCGCCCGGGCTCAAACAAGAACGTAATATCAGGCTTTACCTCAAGAAACTTTTTTAACTTTTCAGCAGCGAGCCGGGCAAAGTTCTCCATATCAAACTCTTTTTCGTCCGGTTTGTATGGAACAGGAATCCCTCCACCAAAATTAATTGTTTTAAGATCTTTGAATGAACGTGCGATATCCAAAAGAACTTCTACTTCATGGAGCAGGTTTTCGGGTTTGGTTATTCCGCTGCCGATGTGAGCATGGACACCGGTAACAGCAACGTTGTTTTTATGTGCTATATGCAGTATTTCAGGGATACGATCCAGACGAATTCCAAATTTACTGTCTTTATTTCCCGTATCCACTTTGGCATGATGGCCATCACCTATATCCGGTTTAACACGAATGCTGCATTCTGATCCAGGGTAAGCTTCACAAAATGACTGAAATCGTCCGAGTGAACCAAAGTTAATCACGACTCCATTTTCTGCAGCCGCCTTCATTTCAGTATCGGTCATGTTATTTTCTGTATAGAAAACCTGACCGGGCTGAGTTCCTGTTTTCAGGCATACTAAAACCTCTTCAAAACTTACTGTGTCAAACCCAAACCCCTCCTCTCTGATCATCCGGACTATGTGCGGGTTGTCATTGGCTTTGACCGCATAGAGCCACTGAACAGAAACACCTGTATCTGAAAACAAATTTTTGAGTTTTCGGCATCGGTGGCGAATGGACGGTTCATTATAAAGATACGTGGGTGTACCGTATTCTTGAGCAACTTCCAGCAGCTTTGGACGAAGGGCAGATATTGAAGGTTTGTCTTGCACGCTTGAGTAAAAGAATTTGTAATTTAGGATATTAAAAGAGCACCAAACTTACCTATATTTTTTGTTTCATGAAATTTGCGGTTAAAATCTTTTTTATTTTTTTTCTGCTTCTTATTGGTTTTGTCTACATATCACATTATCTGACGATAAGGGTTTTGGTACCGGATTCTTCGGCTGATATCAAGTTAGAGGAACTTCGAAATACGGTTCATGTAGCATGGGATGATTTTGGTGTCCCTACGATTCGGTCTCAAGATGAACTGGACATGTACACCGTATTAGGCTATTTACACTCAAGAGATCGATTATGGCAAATGACGCTTCAGCAATACAGATTGCTTGGACTGCATTCTCTCCATATAGACCCTGCCTTGGCAGCCAAAGATCGTTTTTACATCTCGATGGGGTTTTCAGACCGGGCCCAAAAAATGTATCATTCATTGGATGTATCTGACCAGAGGATAATTAATGCGTATGTCAATGGGATAAACAGGTTTTTGATGGACCATAAAAAAAAGCTGCCTATCGAGTTTACTCTTTCCGATGCAAAACCTGTTTTATGGGAGCCCTGGCATATAACCGGGTTATACTTACTCTGGAAGTGGGATCAAAACGAAGCATTTTGGTCCAAGTTATCCTTGCTTCCCGTGCTTCAGCAGAATGACCCTCAATTGATGGAAGCCTTATTGGGTATACAGGATCTGCCGGATACAGAGGAACGTTATATTTTTGAAAAATCCAATCAGGTATTACTTGAATTACTTGATCGGTTTGATACGTTTTCTACGGTGGGAAGGCCTTCTTCAGCGCCCTATTCGAATTCAGGTATGGCTATTCCCGGCACAACGTCCTCTGATCTGCCCATGCTTTTTATCAATCTTGGCACTCCGATGAAGCAATACGATCTCTACTATGAGATCCTTTATGATAACGGAAGCCAAACAACAGGAGGTTTTACTATCCCAGGCATTCCTGTTTTTTTTCATGGGAAGAACCCTTCAATAGCCTGGTCGGTTTCTCCCCTGCCTGGTAACGATGGAGCTTTTTTTACAGGATCTTTATTCAAAGAAGAGACGGAAGGGCCGTTTAACTGGAAAACCAATGTTAATCTTTACGATCAACTTTCTGATCACATTGCCCCAAGCAGATATATTTTATCATCAAAAGACGGGTCAGAGTCCTTTTTTGTATCGTTTACTTCTCATGACAGGCCTCTGGTTGCGTACTCTGAAAAAGACAATGTTTACATCGCTTATGAGTGGGAGCCAGATTCCGCTGCTTTGGAAATCAGTTCGATGCTATCATTGCACAAGGCAACGGAAAATGAAAACTGGACTACTGTCGCCGATTCCTTTAGGGGGCAGCCTCTGCAAATTTTATACACGGGGAAAAGCGGTGATGCCGGAATTGTAACGGGCGGAAGCGTAGTGAACACGACCAAAGACATTCAAGTATCCTTTTTGCACTCTGATCCGACAAATCGTATCCCAGTTAAAAACAAGTATCCTTCCATATCAAGAACCTCCGGAAGTCCTGTTTTTTTGTATGAATCACGTACGGGTAATAACGATATTTTTCAAAAACCCTGGAATCGTAACAGGCGTTTAAACATGCTCGTATATAATGCCTCAGAAGATCAATACGGTGTTTATGCTTCTAAAGAGTGGACAAATGACACACATTCTGTTTTTGCTTCAGATATCGTTCCTAAACTATCTCAAATCATCAGCCGAAATCCGTCTGAGCTTTCCAGCGAATATGCCCTTCCCTATTTTTTAAACTGGAACTACACGTATTCTGAACAAGAGACGGCTGCATCTCTGTTTGAGTTATTTCTTCATAAGGCTTCAAGAAATTTATATAAAAACCTGCTTAGTGAAAAAGAATGGGGCCACCTGCTCTATTCTTCACAAATTCCTTATGGTGCCGTCTACCGATTAATTGATACGCCACTTTGGCCTGATTTCTTTGAAAGTTCAAAATCAGAGTGGATTACCAGGAGTATGGATGAAGCCGTTCAATATTTAATGGAGCATGTCAGTGAAGAGCCCCATGACTGGCAATGGGGATTGGTGGTAGAAGGTGATTTTTCATCCGCCATCTTTCCGGAAACTACCAAAATCAGTTATCCTGCACGACTTGCCGAGCGTTTTCTGTTCCAAAAGAGATCAGAAACGGTGAAAGGTGCGCCTCATACGTTATTTAATGCATTTTATACCATTAGCGAAGATCCTCAATTAATCACGACAAGTGGAACGACGGCTGGTTTTATAGGTGTTTTTGGCGATGAGCCTGGGTTTTATTCCCTTTTGAGTTCGGGACAATCAGGAAACTTTTTCTCCGATCTCTATGATAACCAATTCTTGCTTTGGCAACAGGGAGAAATGAGGTTTAAACATTTGGATGCAGCGTCTGTGCCAGAGGAACAACTGTTTTTGCCACGTTAATACATACTGGAATTTTAAAAAAAACAAATCCATATCCCTGTAAGCTATATGTACGTATGAAATCATGGGAAGAGCTTTATGATCGAAATTACAGTCCGTATTCGGGCAAGAAAGAAGCATGTCTTGTACGCGGAGAATCAGGTATAATATATCCGGGCGTTCGTGTTGAAAATGTGTCGTTTCCACTTACAATACACGCTGTTCAGGCGGCGCTTTTTATGTGCATCAGCCAGGGAGATCAGCCGGAATCCGCTTTTATTCCAGAACAGGCCTATTGTAATGACACGATGCCATTCTGGAAAAAATCCTGTAATCTTGCTTTTAAAGAATTATCTCAACCCTCTGAATGTGAAGGTATCTGGTTTCTTCCGAAACAGATGTCCATCGAACCAGACTTTAAAAAGCTTGAGGAGATTTCTAAAAAAGCACTTGTTCCGGAATCCAGTTTTCCTGTCGCTGCCGTAATAACGTCTGATATCGGTATGATTGATGGGGTTAATATCGAAGTCACTGATTGGCAGAAAGGCCTGTGTGCGGAACGTGTGGCTATTGCCAGTGGCATTAGTCTGGGTACCCGTCTTTTTAAAAAAATATATATCATTGCTCCTAAAAGTGACTATGTCAGTCCATGTGGTGCATGTCGGCAGGTACTTTCAGAACACATGGCCGATGGTAAAGCAATCTTCATGGAAAACCCCTCCGAGTCCCATACTCTGATAGTTAGGGAGTTGCTTCCCTATCATTTCAGTGCCCATCAACTGAGAAATAAATAATTTGCTAATTGTCCAATGAACTATCTGATACTTATCGATGCGGTTTCAGGAGGAGATGTTGTTTTTTTGAAGTCCCTTGCCACCGCTATAGGAAGACACAAAAAGAGTCGGGGAATTATTCTTCATTCGGATAACCTTCTTTCAGGGTTGTCATCCGAAGCAGATCCTTCGGACTCTCAGTTTGTGGACAGATCCATTCGGGAGTTGAATAAAAAGCTGGTTGCTTTATTTGCAGATTACGGAATACCTGTCATTGGTATGCATGGGTATCAAAAAAGCATTATTCAGATAGATGCCAGCGAAATAAGGTTTGAAAAAGCCTGGTTTGATGCGATTCCATCTGGTGTTTCACTGGTTTTATCGAATTTGGTTTTAGATACCTCTACTTCAAATAGAACGACTTTACCACAGGGAGTCCTTGCTGATTCCATTGTGTCTGCTTTTGGTTTGAAACAACTTATAACCCTTTGCCGAGGTCTTTCTTCAGCTGAAAAAAGCAAAAAAGGCTTGATGAATGGCTATATCCTGCCCGGGGAAACAGAACCTTTAAATACGAACGTCTACGTTCTGGATGAAGAAGATTTATTAAAAGGCAGAATGGATGAAATATTATCAATTTGATAGCCGTATATGGTCAATATTCAGATAAATATCCAAATATTCGTAAAAAAAGTGCCTTTTTAAGCAAATTTAAAGAATTATTGCTTGACATCATGGATGGCTTATAATTAGCTTCCGAGAAATGAAGGCATAATGTCTTCCAGAATTAAGTCAATCAATGATAAATAACGGAGTAATTCATGAACAGATTCAGCGAAATCAAAGCTTTGGTGGATGAATTAGAGGTGGATATGGAAAAATTTTACAGCAAGAACAACAAAACGGCTGGTACACGTGCTCGTAAAACACTCCAGGATCTTAAAAAACTGTCTCAGGAAGTCCGCATCGATATTCAAGACAAAAAGAAAGAAGACTAATTTATTTCTTCCGACTTTGGAAAAAAGCCAATCCGATATTATCGGTTTGGCTTTTTTCTTTTGTACCCTCTTTTTATAGCCTGCTCATTACATTTCTCCAGCACTAAACCGCTGATCCGGTTTTAGAGAAAGGACACATTCTGTGAAAAGATCCGTCAACATCTCGACGTCACTCAAAGAAGCCAACTCTACCGGGCTGTGCATATATCGCAAAGGCAGTGAAACCAGTCCGCTGGGAATCCCCTGCTTTTGATGGAAAATACTGTCCGTGTCGGTTCCCGTTCTGGAGCCTGCGGCTTCATGCTGCAAAGGCATATTCATCTGTTCTGCTACTTCTCTGACGTGCTGTTGCACCAACGGATGATTGGATCCGCCATGGCATACTACCGGACCTTTTCCAAGAAGGATAAAACCGTGTTCTTTCGGATCAATTCCCGGCGAATCTGTGGCATGGGTTACATCTGTGACAAGAGCAACGTCAGGAGTGTGTCTGAAAGCCATCATTTTAGCCCCGAAGCCCCCTATTTCTTCCTGTACGGCGTTTAATGCAATCACATTGACACCCAGTCTGCTTTTTTGATTCCACAGTTTCTGAAGCGTTTTTGCAATAATATAGCTACCCAGGCGATTATCCAGAGCACGGCCGGTTATAATTTCGTCCGAAATAAACTCGTGCTGCTCAGAAAAGACCACTGGATCTCCCAACTGAACCATTTGTAACGCCTCTTCTTTGTTCTCAGCTCCAATATCAATGAAGATATCTTTCCACTTGGGTAGTTTGCCGTTTTTTTCTTTTAGGTGAATAGCGGTTGAACCGGTAACACCACTTACAGTTCCTTTTTGCGTTAAGATGTGTACCTTTCGTCCCTGGGCGATGGCCGAGTCACTTCCCCCGATTTTTTGAACATAAATAAAGCCTTTTTCATCGATGTAATGAATGATCATACCAATTTCATCACAATGCGCTTCCAGCATTACGGTACAAGCGGAAGAATTCGTCTGGATATGAGCGGAAGCGGACCCATAAGCATCCATTTGAACGACATCAGCGTATGATGATGTAAATGATGTCCATACATTTTGTCCTGCTTTTTCAAAACCGGACGGGCTTGCTGTGCTTAAAAGTTCTTCAAGAAAGATCCTTGAATCGGAGTTCATAGTGTTCGTTTTTTAATGAATTTTTAACGAGAAGTTTTACTGTAAAAGCTCCTCGTTGAAGATGGTTGTTTTGAAATGTATTCATATACATCTCATGAATGGCAAAATAAGACGGGTAGATATGTAATAAAAATGAATCGCTTATTTAGGGGAATCAAAGCAGAAAAACCTTAAAAGGTTTCTTCTTCACAGCATATCAATAAAAGAGAGAGCGTATATGGTCAACAGTATCCCTCGTATATTTTATACAGCCTATTTTTTGATAATTTATCATAAAAAAGCGAATTATGGCTCCCGGATGGTTAAAACCAGTGAAAGAAGAAAATTCCTTTACAATTCAAAGGATATCATATGCAGAAGAAGTATATTTGACACTGAGACTCCAGCCTCATAAATGAAGTACAGGTTAGATTTTTTCATGGATAAATCAACACGTTATAAAATATTTACAGATCCGGTACACGGCTTTGTCAGCGTACCAAAAGGTTTGATTCTGGAATTGCTGGATCATCCGTATGTACAAAGACTGCGACGTATACGTCAACTTGGACTTGCAAATACCGTATTCCCCGGAGCAGAGCATTCTCGGTTTTCTCATGCCCTGGGTGCACTGGGACTCATGCAGCGCGTCTTGAATCATCTTGTAGAAAAAGATACAACCATTACTCATCAGGAATTTGAAGCGACACTCATCGCAATTTTGCTTCATGATATTGGCCATGGTCCTTTTTCTCATACCCTGGAACATACCATCATCCCGGATGTGCATCATGAAAAAATCACCCTCTTGTTGATGGAGGAACTCAATAAGGAGTTTGACGGACGTCTGGAAACAGCCATTCGGATATTCACGGATAAACATCCAAAAAAGTTTCTGCATCAGCTATTGTCCTCCCAGCTGGATGTGGATCGCATGGATTATATTCGAAGAGACAGTATGTTTTCAGGAGTTCTGGAAGGTTCTATCGGAATTGACCGAATCATTCGTACCATGCGGGTGCACCAGGGCAATATTGTCATTGATAAAAAAGGCATCTATGCAGTCGAAAATTATATTGTTGCGCGAAGATTGATGTATATGCAGGTCTATCTTCATAAAACGGTTTTGGCCGGAGATAAACTTTTACTAGGGATACTGACCCGTGCAAAAGATATACTCCATCAGAAAAAAAAGCTTCCGTTTTATTCCGATGCATTAAAGTACTTTCTGTCCAAAAAACAACAGAAAAAAGCGATTGATGGTAATGACCTGCAGCATTTTATCCGTCTGGATGACAATGATATTCTCATAAACCTTAAATACTGGCAATACTCCGATGACCCCATTTTATCAGACTTATGTCGCCGGTTTCTGAACAGAGACTTTTTCAGAACAACATTCCTCGAAAAAAAACCAGGAAAGGCTACTTTGTCTGAATGGAGAGTCCAAACCAAAGAGATTCTAAAAGAAAAAGGGCTGTACTTCTCCGAAAAGGATGTTGACAATTACTTTTTTTACGATTATAGTCATAGCGAAGCCTACACCTATCAAAGTGATGGTATCTGGATTCTTCAAAATGATAATATTGCCGTCGAGTTTTCAAAAGCATCGGACAGCACTCATATTCAAGCACTTACTCAACCGGTTGTTAAGTATTATATTGTCCACTTAAAAGGATTATCTCTCTGAATATTTTATGTACATGATTAAGTTATGGCTATTGTTTCTTCTTTTGGTGTCTTTGCCACCTGCAACTTCTCTGGATAGTACGGATAAAAAGTCATCCGAATCTGTTGGATATATTTCTTATACTTCTTCCCCCCTATCTGCCATTCGAAATGATGAGCCTGTAGAACTATCCCACGGAAGCCCTATCTATAGCAGTGATCAAATTATGACCGAGTCCAGGCAACTAACTATTCTCCGCATATCTGAAATTGGAGACCTATTTGTACTTCCCCTATCCCAGATTACCATTGAGGATAACGGCCATTCCCTAATTTTAAGCAGCGCAGATGCATATTTTGAATCTGCTCCGGAGCAGATTCGCACTCATATAGATTGTTTTCAGAATAATCTCAGCGGATACTCTTTTTCAGCCGGCATTCAGTGCAGAGAACAGTCAGGTATCATTTTTTCACTATTAAATGGATTTGCACAGTTGGAAACGACAGCACGTCAATCGTTCACTCTTCATTCATCCAGGGCTGTAAGCGGGCGTGCCGTACAGGGAAGCTTTTCAGAAATTGAAATTCCGGACAGGCCCACACTTACTCATATCGCAAAACAGGATTCTGCCGGCCAGGAGTTGGCTATTCAATGGGATCCGGTTGATATGGCGGATCAATACCTCATCCACATATTTAGTGACAACCTGGAAAACGAAACCCACTTTTTAACCTTACATCCAACTCATCGTTTCTTAATCGATTCTGTCCTTGAAGATGAAGGTGAATATTACATCCGGGTTTCCGCTATTGACTATTACGGGGTTTCCGGTTTATGGTCAACGACGGCCTCCTTTGAGTTTACTCCGGATGTTTCCGAAGATGTTGATTCCGGATGAATGTTACTGCCTGCTAATCGAATAGTCCGCTTCTAAGCACTTTGTTTTTCGGGTCAATTTCAACCCTTTCAACGTCCCTTATTTCCAGAGATTTCTTTCCATCAGGAATTACTATATGAATCAAATCTCCATCCTGTACCTCTACAGGCATGGGAAAGGCTCTGTTTCCCGGTGTATCCCATCTTAACGTTAACAGATTTTCGTCCCAATCTTTTATAAGTTCAGGAAGTTCTGACTCTTTCAGATATATATCAAAAAGCCATCGTAAAGAGTCTCCGTGTTTAGCTTCAACCAGGTCTGTAAAAGTATCTGTATCGGTGAACCTGCCGGGAACCGGTGTTTCCTGGGGCGTATAATAGAGGTCGTCGGGATATAAAAAAGACTTCAACGAGTTCCTGAAGGATTCTTCACCGATAACATATCTAAGTGTATGCAGAACCCAGGCGCCTTTCATATAAACATCTCTTCCTGAAAGTAAATCTGAAGCAAAAGGGTGTCCCTCTGGTACAATGGCTATGTTGTTCAGTATGCGACCATAAATGATTTCCATAAAACGCATATAGAATTCATAATCATGGACAGACTCTACATACAAAGCCTGCATGTACGTAGCAAATCCCTCATGCAACCAGAAGTCTCTCCAGTTATAAGCGGTTAAAAAGTTACCCCACCACTCGTGAGCCAGTTCGTGATGATGCAGATCATCAAAACCTGCACCGGACTCAAAGACCACATCGGGAATATAACCGGCTCCATAGGCAATAAGTGTTTGATGTTCCATGCCGAGATACGGCATTTCCACGATCCCATACTTCTCACTTCTGAATGGATACGGACCCAGGAAGTCTTCAAAAAAAGCCATATGCTTCAAAACTTCCGGAAGAAGTCGTTCTGCTTTGTGAACATGCTCTGGAAGTGCCCAGAAATAGACCGGGAATTTTGTTCCTGTGATACTGGTATACTGTGAAGAAACCTTCTCGAATGGTCCGATTGCCAGAGTAATGTTGTAATTGTTTATTGGAAACTCATGAGTCCAACTAAAGGTATTTGTATCATCTGATAACGACTCTTCAGAAACAAGAACACCGTTTGAGAGCGCATTAAGGCCGTCAGGAACCGTAATCGTCATAGAAACACGATCCGGCCGGTCTGATGGGTGATCTTTTACAGGAAGCCAAAGGTCAGCCCCATTTGCCTGACAGGATACCCCGATCCATGGCTGTCCGCTTTCAGATTCTGCCCAAACGAACCCTCCGTCCCAGGGAGGGTTTTCAGCAGAACGGGGTTCACCAAAATAGGACACTTCTATATCTATAACAGAGCCGGCAGGAACCTCATCATTAAAATCCATTATCAATAATCCGTCCTTATGGATGTAATCCAGGCTGTAAGAGTCATATGGAGGACGAATCCACATCACACGGTCCACCCAAAAAACAGAATCAAGATGCAGCACAAAACGGCTCATATCTTCCAGTATTTCTACTTGAATGATCACACTGGAATGGATGGTTTTGTACTCAGGTTCTATGTAAAGGTCGATATTGTATGAAAGAACATTCACGATGGACTGTTCATACAGCAAATAGCCACCGGACTTTGAGGTCTGGTTTACATATTCATCAAGAGTAACAACCTTGGGGTGCTTGGACGCGATTGCTTGTAAACAAGGCGAAAGAATACCTCCTGTTGAAAGAATAAAAACAAGGAGGTATAATTTATTGAATACATTCCTGGCCATTAAAAAATACCTTTTCGATGAGATAAGACATTGCCTGTTACTAAAGCTATACGGGTCAATATACACTACAGAAGAGCAAAGTACTAAACCGATGGACGGATTTCTTCATAATCAATGAAGGTCAGATTATCTTTTTCTTCTCTTCCTATTTCCTTCCAGCGGGTGCCAATATCTGTCCGGTATTCCGGAAAGAACGTGTCTCCTTTGTATGAGGTATGAATTTCGGTTATTTCCAGGCGATTGCAATGCGGATAAAAGAGCTTGTATATCTGTTCACCGCCAATAATGTACACTTTTTCTATGTTTTTACTTCGAAGGAACTCCATGGCGTCTTCAGCAGTGGAAAAAACAGAAACATCGGGGTGTGAGATTGAACGGGAAAGCACAAGATTCATTCTTCCGGGAAGAGGCTTTCTGTTAAGTTCATCAAATACCCCCCTTCCCATCAGTATTGGATGCCCCATGGTCCGGGCTTTAAAATGCTTTAAATCCTCCGGGATATTCCAGGGCAGCGACCCGTCTTTTCCAATGACAAGATGTGGATCATGTGCTGCAATCATACTTATGATCATAACAGACTCCTGTATATCAAACCCAATACATCCATTTTCTATACCGCAACCTCAAACGATATCCTGGGATGTGGATCATAGCTTATCAGTTCAAAATCTTCGAAAGTAAGCTCATCGATAGGTTTTTGTTGTATCCTCAGTTCAGGAAGTGTTTTGGGTTCACGTTTGAGCTGTTCCTTTAATCCATCAACATGATTGGTATAAATGTGAGCATCGACGATGGTATGAGCAAATACCCCGGGCTTAAGACCGGTGACACCGGCAATAGCTATGGTTAACGCTGAATAACAAGCCAGGTTAAAAGGAATTCCAAGCGCAATGTCACCGGATCGTTGTGTCAGGTGACAATTTAACCGGCTGTCTACCACATTGAAAATAAACATGACATGGCAAGGAGGCAGTGCCATTTCTCCCAATAAACCGGGATGCCAGGCACTGACTACCATCCTTCGGCTGTCCGGTTCATTCTTTATCAAATCGATGACACGAGCAATTTGATCACATTCTTTGGGCGTTGATTGATCTTGGTATGGAAATCTTCTCCACATAACCGGATAAATAGGCCCAACATGGCCGTTTTCATCCGCCCAGGCATCCCATATATGGCAATCCTGTTCATCTCTGAGCCAGCGAATATGATCTTCACCCCTTAAATACCACAACAATTCCAGGATGACAGACCGAAAAGGAACTCTTTTAGTAGTCAAGAGCGGATACCCTTCCGAAAGATCTGCAGTATAGGATTCGGCAAACGAGGAAATGGTGTCAATTCCGGTTCGATTCGTTTTTCTGATTCCGTTTTTTAAAACCCGGTCAACCAGGTCCAGGTAAGCTTTCATAAGGATTCCAGGTAAATGTTCTTAAAGGATAGTGCACCAGTTTTCATCATCCGGATGATCACCGTGCTGAATTCCGGTTATTCGGTCATAAAACCAACGGGCAACAGGCCCCATTTCTTTCTGAGGCAGTGTAATCTCTTTACCCTGATGGTGAATATGTCCAACCGGAGAAATCACAGCCGCTGTACCGGAGCCAAATATTTCTTTTAATTTTCCGTTCTCATGTGCCTTGATAAGTTCATCAATAGCAACAGGCCGTTCCTCCACGTTCATCTTATGCTTCCTGGCCAGTTCTAAAACCGACATCCGTGTAATTCCCGGCAGAATACTTCCGTTAATGGGAGGTGTAATAAGAGTATCATCAATGAGAAAGAAAATATTCATGCTGCCCACTTCTTCAACATACTTTTTTTCGATGGCATCGAGCCAAAGTACCTGAGTATATCCCATTTGCTGTGCTTTGGTTGTCGGTTGCAGACTTGCTGCATAATTGCCGGGAACCTTTACGTCACCAACCCCGCCACTAACTGCACGAACATATTCCGGCATGGTTGTAAGTCGAATGGGTTTGATTCCTTCCGAATAAAAATTACCTACGGGACTACAGAGAATATGGAAACGATAAGATGTTGATGCTCTTAAGCCAAGTGTTTCATCGGTTGCATAAACAAAAGGCCTCAGGTAGAGCGACTTGTATTTTTCTTGGGGCACCCATGCTCTTTCCAGGTTCACCAGATGGATCAGGCCTTGTTCAAAAACGTTTTTCGGGATTTCAGGAATACATACCCGTTTACAGGATCTGTTAAATCGCTCAAAATGAGAATCGAGTCTGAAAATATTTATTTTGCCGGATGAATATGTGAAGGCTTTCATTCCTTCAAAAACCGCCTGGCCGTAATGCAGAGTTGTCATGGCCGGGTACATCGGCGTAAGATCATACGGGATGATTTCAGGCGATTCCCACTGTCCGTTTCTGTAGTTTATCTGGAATTGGTGGTCGGAGAAATTTTCTCCGAAAGTCAAATTACTGAAATCTACTGCACCGATGTTTGATGAGGTTGTTTTCCTGATATGGATATTCAAAGCGGAAATGAGTTATGGTGAAAAAAAGAACTTATGAAGTATAGAAGGAACGAACGAATGAAACAAGAATCATATCTCATTGAGCCGGTTCAGAGCATTTTTTGCAGCCTCCTGCTCGGCTTTTTTCTTGTTTTTACCACGCCCCTGGCCAAAGGGTAACTGATTAACAACGACTTCAACTTCAAACATCTTGTCATGTCCAGGTCCGCTTTCACTAATAACCCTGTAAATCGGAGCTGGTTTTTTTAACGATTGAACGGCTTCCAGCAGCATACTTTTGTAATTATCCTGAGTTGAAATTAACTCGTCAAAATCTATCCATGTCTGATATAGTTTCATTACATAGGTTCGGGCCGTATAGTATCCGTGATCTTCAAAAATGGCTCCTACCAGTGCTTCAAAGGTGTCCGCCAATACGCTTTCGGTGTGCTCAACCCCCTGATTTTTTACGCGGTCGCCAAGTTCAATAAAAGAAGGGATTCCTATGTTCTTGGCTATTTCTGCAAGCATTTGGCCTTTTACGAGCCTTGAACGAAGTTGCGTCATAAACCCCTCCGATTTAGAAGGGAATCGTTCAAAAATAATTTCTGATGTAACCAGATCAAGAATGGCATCACCTATAAACTCAAGTTGTTCATAGGATTCTGTGGGATCCATATTTTTTTCTGTTACTATGGATCGATGTCTGAGAGCCTTCAAATAGAGTTCCGGACGAAGTACAGGAATGCCCGTCAACACTTCAATATCGGAAACCTTTTTCTTGTAATCTGGAGATAATTTTCTTCGGCTCCAAATTGACCGGATTCTTCTAAACACTAGTCCATATACTTTTTAAAGACGAGACTGGTGTTGTGTCCTCCAAAACCAAAGGCATTATTCATGGCATACGTTATATCCTTTGCTTCTGTCTCGTTTGTGGTATAATTCAAGTCACACTCCGGATCGGGTGTCTGATAATTTATGGTCGGTGGTATAAGTCCGTGGTAGATGGATAAAACCGTAGCAATAGACTCCGCAGACCCAGCGGCACCCAACATATGTCCGGTCATAGACTTTGTTGAATTAAGGTTCATTTTATATGCATGGTCATCAAAAACTCTCTTAATGGATTTAGTTTCAGCAATATCTCCAAGAGGAGTTGCCGTGCCGTGCATATTTATATGATCAATGTCTTTTGGTTGAATACCGGCAGATTTTAAAGCTGAATGAAGAGCCAGCATGACCCCTTTTCCATCCGGATCCGGAGCGGTAATATGGTGTGCATCTCCGGAGAAACCATATCCAGCCATTTCTCCATAAATTCTTGCTCCTCTTTTAATAGCAGAATCCAAAGATTCAAGCATAAGAATACCGGCGCCTTCCCCAAGGACAAATCCGTCTCTGGTTTTGTCAAATGGACGAGAAGCTGTTTCCGGTGAATCATTTCGGGTAGAAAGAGCTCTTACGGCATTAAAGCCAGCCAGGCCCATACCAAATACGGGTGCTTCACTCCCTCCGCAAATCACATAATCGGCCTGATCCTGTACAATTGTGTCGTATGCAAGCCCGATATTGTGAGAGCTTGTTGCGCATGCAGACACGGCACAGTAATTAGGCCCGCGAAAGCCGTATTTAATGGAAACCTGCCCTGAAGCCATATCCGGAATGAGCATTGGAATAAAAAACGGAGAAACCCCACGGTGTCCTTTTTCATAGAAATCGACAGCCTGTTTGTAGAATATTTGCATTCCACCGATCCCGCTTCCAATGAGGACAGCAACACGATCCAGGTCTATGGTTTCCAGATTCACTCCAGAATCCTGAATAGCTTCATCGGAGGCAACCATGGCATACTGGCAGAATTTATCCAGTCGCCTCGCCTCTTTGGCATTCATATATTCTGAAACATCAAAATCTTCTATCTGAGCAGCAAACTGGGTGGGAAAACCGGAAACATCAAAATTATCAATGGATTTCGTACCACTTTTACCAGAAACCAGTCCGTTCCAAAACTCAGGGGCACCCTTACCAATTGGTGTAAGGGCCCCTAAACCGGTTATAACGACTCTTTTTTTAGCCATTAAATAAGAAATGCTTTATTTATGAAATTTTCCCTTTCAGATAATTGATAGCATCGCCAACGGTTGCAATATTCTCTGCATCTTCGTCAGGAATGCTGATGTCAAACTCTTTTTCAAACTCCATAATCAATTCTACGGTGTCAAGGGAGTCTGCGCCCAAGTCATTTGTAAAATTTGCATCACCGCTTACTTCTGATTCATCAACCCCGAGTTTATCTACGATGATTGATTTTACTTTTGCATCTATATCTTTCGACATAATGTGTTACCTGTGTTGTTTGTTATCTGTTTGATTTCGCGATTCTTGGCAAAAAAACCAAAGGGCTCGCTTAAATGCCTTTTATAATAAAAAGAGATTCGAGTTAAATCAATAAAAAACGGAATCTGTTACATAGCCATCCCGCCATCCACGGAGAGTACAATACCGGTAATGTATTGAGATGCATCACAAGCAAGAAAACGAACTCCTTGTGCAACGTCTTCCGGTTGTCCCGCTTTTTTAAAAGGAATACTCTGTTCGATACTTTCAAGAACCTTAGGGTCAAGCTTTTCCGTCATTTCGGTCATAATATATCCCGGAGCAACGGCATTCACTCTGATGTTTCTCGAAGCGACTTCTTTTGCAAGAGATTTGGTAAACCCGATGATTCCTGCTTTGGAAGCAGAATAATTGGTTTGACCTGCATTACCGGCAATACCAACCACAGAGCTGATGTTAATTATGGATCCGGACCGTGCCTTCATCATGGGACGTATAGCTGCTTTCGAGTAGTTGAACACACTCTTAAGATTTGCATTGATAACACTGTCCCACATTTCTTCGGTCATTCTCATGATCAGTGTATCTCTGGTAATTCCCACATTATTTACCAAAATATCCAGCGAAGAGAATTCTTTGACAATGGCATCAATGACCTCTACGGCCTGGGCGCAATCAACAGCATCTGCCTGTATGGCTTTTGCTTTAACATTTTTAGACTCAATTTCTTTAACCACTTCTTCGGAAGCATCATTAAGAGCAATGTCTGTAAATACCACATTTGCTCCGGCACTTGCCAATTCCAGGGCAATCGCCTTTCCGATACCCCTTCCACCACCTGTTACCAGTGCTGTCTTTCCTTTAAGAGAATACATATCTGAACTCATGATACCATCTTTATTTATATACGTAATTATCGTTTTTTTAAAACCCGCTTATACCGGTCTTTTTCAGTGTACGTTTTACCAAACCTTGTAAAACATTCCCTGCCCCAACTTCCACAAAGTGTAATGCTCCATCTTTTTGCATCTGACGAAGCGTTTGAGTCCAGCGAACAGGGTTTAACATCTGCTTTTTCAAATTAAGTTTCAATGTGTCGGGGTCAGATGAAGCTTCCGCCGTAACATTGGAATAAACAGGTGCGACGGGGTTATTAAAAGTAAGCTGGTCGATAACTTCTTCCATTTCTTTATTTGCCGGCTCCATAAGGTTTGTGTGGAAAGCACCACTGACCGGAAGTAACTTAACCATTCTGGCGCCATTTTCACGAAGTTTTTCCATAGCCTGTACTACCCCGTTTTCACTTCCAGAGATAACTACTTGTCCATCGGCATTGTAGTTTGCAGGCTGTACCAGTTCCTTGCCTTCTTCCGATATGGAGACACAAATCTCTTCAACGACTTCATCAGAAAGTCCAATAACAGCAGCCATAGCTCCGGGGTTCTTTTCACCTGCCTCTTGCATCAATTCACCGCGGGTTTTAACGGCTTTAAGGGCATCTTCAAACGATAAGGAACCTGAAGCTGCCAGTGCCGTATATTCACCGAGGCTATGCCCTGCTACCATGTCCGGAGTGTGTCCCAGTGACTCAAATCGCGCGATGGCATGAAGAAACAGCGCCGGTTGAGTAAATTTTGTTTGCATTAACTCTTCTTCTGATCCGGCAAACATAATATCGGTGATGCGGTATCCTATAATTTCATTGGCCTCATCGCATCTTTTTTTAAAAACAGGATCGAAACGATAGCTGTCGGCTCCCATTCCTTTATACTGTGACCCTTGACCCGGAAATACATATGCTTTTTTCATACCATTTATTATTGGTTAATCAAATCGCCCATTTCAGATAGGTGGCACCCCAGGTGTACCCTCCTCCAAAAGCAGCGAGAATTATATTATCGCCTTTATTAAGTTTATTTCTCCAATCATAAAGACAAAGCGGTATTGTTGCCGCTGTCGTGTTTCCGTACTTTTCGATATTAATCATCACTTTCTCCGGATCCAGACCCATTCGTCGAGCGGTGGCATCGATAATGCGGAGATTTGCCTGATGAGGAACCAACCATGCAATGTCATCAGCCGTTAGTCCGTTTTTTTCCATGATTGCTACTGAAACATCGGCCATCCCTTCCGTGGCTTTTTTAAAAACAATACGGCCTTCCTGCCGGATATAGTGCATTTTTTTATCCACAGTTTCATGAGTTGCGGGATTTCGGCTGCCCCCTCCTTCCTGCATCAGAGACTCTGCGCCTTCGGCTGAGGAATGAAGAATATGATCTATGATTCCATCTTCGTCTTCTGACGGTTCAATAAGGACACCAGCAGCAGCGTCGCCAAATAAAATGCATGTTGTACGGTCTGAAAAATCGATAATCGAACTCATTTTGTCAGATCCGAGAACCAAAACTTTCCGGCATTGTCCGGATTCTACCAGGGCAGCGCCAGAACTTAAGGCAAAAATGAACCCGGAACATGCGGCAGACAAATCATATGCAAAAGCGTTTTTGGCCCCAATCATAGTTTGTGTTAGACAGGCTGCAGAAGGGAACATATAATCGGGAGTGATGGTCGCCACAATAACGGCATCGATTTCTGCAGGATCAAGATCACGTTGTTTCAGAATTTCCCTGGCAGCTTCTGCTGCCATAAAAGCCGTAGCCTTCTCCGGATCTTTAAGCAGTCTTCTTTCTGCTATACCGGTTCGGGTGCGAATCCACTCATCATTGGTTTCAACAAGCTTTTCAAGTTCCTTATTGGTTAACACATAATCAGGCAGGAAATGTCCTACAGCTGATATCTTTGCTCTGATTTTTGAATTCATTTTATATTTATTACTGCTTCTTTACCAAAAATTATGCTACGGGATGAACGCAAAGTTTCACCTGATGCAATCATCTTTTAAAGCATAATTCTATAAACCCCAGGATAGGTATACCTTCTGAAAGAATCCGTCATAAGTACGTTCTTTTATTCAACAGAAGCTATAATTTTCTTATTAATTTCATTTTCGGCCATTTTTACAGCATTCAGAATCATATTCTTAATAGCTTCCGGAGAGCTACCTCCGTGACCGACCATACTTACTCCATCCACACCAAGGAATGGAACACCACCAACACGCTGATAATCAAAGGGCTCAAATACTTCTTTCAATACCTCGGAAATAAGTCCCATTTGCTCCTGGTTCAATCCTTTTTTCTTTGCAACGGCCATCAGAAGAAACTTTATTGCTTCAGGAATTGACTCACCGAATTTTAAAAGAATATTTCCTACGATACCATCACAGACGAAGACATCTGCCTGGCCTTTCAGAATATCCCTGCCTTCGATATTACCGACAAATCCGGGCAATCCTTCCATAAGCTGATGAGCATTTTTCAAAATATCCGAACCTTTTTCTTTTTCTTCACCCACATTCAAAAGGCCGATTCTGGGGACATCTATGCTCATCATATCACGGGCATAAATATTTCCCATAGAAGCAAATTGTAACAGAATTTCAGGCTTAACCTCAAGATTGGCACCTGCGTCAATCATAAGTCCGAGCCCTTTTACTGTAGGAAAATAGGTAGCAATAACGGGTCTGATTACACCTTTCAACCGTCCGAGGATGAAGGTGGAAGCAGCCATAAGTGCTCCGGTATTACCTGCGCTTACAAATCCGTCCACCATCCCTTTTTTGTGCATTCCCAGTCCGATAACAATCGATGAATCCGGTTTGCTTTTTACAGCAGTAGCCGGCGATTCATTCATACCAATTACCTGACTAGTATTATGCACCAGGATCCGGTCGGAAGGATACCTATTATCCTTTAGAACTTCCTTAATAGAGTCTTCCGGTCCAAGCAACACGACCGATAACTCCTCGTTCTCTTCAAGCGCTAAAAGGGATCCGAGTACGGGGTTTTTAGGATAATGATCTCCACCTGCAGCATCTACGGCGATTTTCATATTAGAAATATTTCTAAGGTTAAGGGTACGTTGTTAAGATATAACGCTACGCTTCTGTTGCTGCTTTAGTAACCTGGCGGCCACGATAATAGCCACATTCTCCACATGCCCTGTGACGCATGTGAATCGCACCACAATTTGTGCATTCGGTCAATGTAACATCAGACAGTTTCTGATGCGTTCTTCTTTTATCCCGACGGGCCTTTGAAGTTTTTCTTTTTGGATGTGCCATAAGTCTTTTTGTTAATTCTGTTAATTGTTGCGTTTTAATTTCTTTAACGAATCCCAACGCGGATCGGTTGAATCATCCTCTGTTTCACCAAACGATGCCGAATACCCGGATATTTCCCCGTCGTTTATGTATCTGGGATGGATCTTTTTAACAGGAATACTTAGCAAAACGCCATCTCTGATTTCCCTGGTTATATCAATAACATTTTGAGAAGGATCCATCGATTTGAGTGCTCCACCCAAATCTTCCCTCTCATCGATCACTCTGTTCTGAAAAACCACTTCATAGGATCCGGTTGTTTCTGCTTCGTATGTATCCAGTGAACGGTCGCATACAAATTCAGCTTCGGTGCGATAATGGCACTGAATTCGGATATGATCGTCCTGTTTATTGAACTCTAAGGTCAAAAAAACGTTCTTAATTCCTGATTCGAGAATATCCAACTCTTCAGCACTCATAGAAAGCTTTTCCTCAGAAATGCCTTTGGGTATCTCGTTTATCCTAAATGAAACCATGTACTCTTCGGTTTCTTCTTTTAATTTCAAAGCTAACAAATTTAGTAATAATTGACGTTATAAACAATCTATGAAAACAGACCAAACCTTCGCTGTTCAATCAGCTCAATGATCTTTCCCAGGTCTTCCTTATTGTTTACAAAATCAAGATGATCGGTATCGACAATAAGCTTTTCATGCGGATACCTTGAAATCCAGTCCTCATAGAGCTTATTCAGGCGTTCCAGATATTCAATACGAATGCTGCTTTCATAATCCCGGCCTCGCTGCTGAATTTGCCTTACCAGTGTCGGGACATCGGCTCTAAGATATATTAACAGGTCCGGTGGTTTCAGAAAATCAACCATTTCCTGAAACAGCGCTTTGTAATTGTCAAAATCTCTTTTGCTCATTAATCCCATTTCGTAGAGATTTTTTGCAAAAATTTCCACATCCTCATAAATGGTTCTGTCCTGGATGAAGCTTTGCCGGGTACGGACTATTTGATTCTGACTTCGAAAGCGACTGGATAAAAAATAAATCTGCAGATTAAAACTCCAGCGTCTCATATCGTTATAGAAGTCAGACAAGTAGGGGTTGTCGTCTACAGACTCTTTAAAAGCTTTCCAGTTAAAGTGTTTTGCCAGTAAGGTAGTGAGAGAGGATTTTCCTGCTCCAATATTGCCGGCAATGGCATAGTAAGAAAACTCCTGTTTTTTTCCGGTATCCATAGATGTTCTCTATTTTTTACCAAGAAGCTGATACATAGCTTTCTTATAGTCTTCGACCCCGGGCTGATCAAAGGGGTTCTCACCGATGGCATACACAAAAAGTGCTGTTGCCAGCTCAAAGTAATAAATAGCCTGGCCAAGAGATTCTTCGTTACGTTTTTCAAGGTGTGCTGTAAAAACAGGTACACCCCCATCAAGATGTGCCTGAAGAGTTCCCTGATATGCTTTACTATTGATCTCCTCCATACTTTTACCGGCAAGATAGTTCAGTCCGTCGTAATCTCTTGGATCTTCTTCTATAATTACAGATTCGCCGGGCTTATCAACAGTGATAAACGTTTCGATGATATTACGTTTTCCATCCTGAACCATTTGTCCAAGGCTGTGCAAATCTGTAGAGTATTGTGCTACAGCCGGGAATAACCCTTGTCCGTTTTTCCCTTCGCTTTCTCCATAAAGTTGTTGCAGCCAACCACCGAATGAAACCAGATCGGGCTCAAATGTAGAAATCAGGTCAATCGCAAACCCCTGGTTGTAGAGGGCATATCTGGCCGTTACGTATTCCAAAAGATTGGTTCGGTTTTCATCAAGGAAACGATATGCGTCAACGGCACCGTAAAACAGCTGTTTAATATTGATCCCGGTCACGGCAATCGGCAGGAGGCCTACCGGAGTTAACACAGAAAATCTTCCTCCTACATCGTCCGGAAGAATAAATTTCCGGTAACCATGCGCCCGAATAATTTTATTCAGAGCTCCCCCTTCCCTGCTGGTTGTACAGTAAATCCTGGAAATGGCTTCATCTCCATACTGGTCATGCATCCATTTTCTAAGTACACGAAAAGCAACCGCCGTTTCCATTGTTGTTCCCGACTTGGAAATAACGTTCATGTATACTTCTTTGCGGCTTCCATCCGGTTTTGGGGTTTCAAGGTAAGCCACAAGATCTTTTAAATACGATCCGGATATCTGATGACCAGCATAAATGATTTCCGGCCCGTCAGACTGAAACCCGGAATGTAAAGCATCGATGACCGCTTTTGCCCCAAGGTAGGATCCACCAATACCACATATAATAAAGATATCGGCTTTTTTATTGATATCTGATCCCACCGAATCCAGGTTTTCCAGCAGAGCATCGTTTGGTTCTGCCAAAATGGACTGCCAACCAAGCCATTCTGTTCCTTCTCCTGTTCGGTCATCAAAGGATTTTGATGATATCATTACGCGTTCATGCGATTGGCGCCATTGCTTGTCTGTAACAAATGCACGTGCCCGTGCGGAATCAATTTTAAACATAAAAGTGCTTGTTTAGCTCAAAACTTTTGCAAGTTCAAGAAGTTCGTAATTAAGGCTTTTCTTTTTGGCCCATGTATTTTTCATGGGAGTTAATTTTGTCTGATTGTTCACAACTCCGACCATAACATTGGTATGGCCATCAACCAGGGCCTGTACAGCGGCACTGCCAAGCCGGCTGGCGAGTACACGGTCTCTGGATGTCGGAGACCCACCACGCTGGATGTGTCCGAGGACACTGACCCTCATTTCGTATTTTTCGAAATCCTCTTTCAGGTTTTCAGCAAGTTTTATGGCACCTCCGGTTTCATCGCCCTCGGCGACAATGACCAAACTGCTTCGGCGCTGAACGCGGAATACTTCACTAAGCGATTCCCGGACATCATCAATACGAGAAACAGCTTCCGGAAGTAAAATCAACTCGGCTCCCGTTGCAATCCCTGTTTCAAGAGCAATAAACCCGGCCTCACGCCCCATCACTTCAACAAGAAAAAGGCGATCGTGAGCATCTGCTGTATCCCTGATTTTGTCTATGGCATCCATCGCAGTATTCATTGCGGTATCGTAGCCAATCGTTTCGTCGGTTCCGGATAAATCATTATCAATGGTCCCGGGAACCCCGATCACAGGAATGCCGAATTCTTCATTCAGCTCAGTGGCACCACGAAACGTTCCGTCGCCACCAATGGCAACAATAGCATCTACATTCGCTTTTTTTAGATTCTCTACCGCTTTTTCCCGGCCTTCTCTTGCTCTGAAATCTTTGGATCTGGCAGACTTGAGTATGGTGCCGCCTCGCTGAATAATATTGGAAACCGAATGATCATGCAGATCGACAAGATCATCATCGATCATCCCCTGGTATCCAAAACGTACACCAACAACAGACAAATCATTATTGATAGCTGTGCGAACTACAGCGCGAACGGCTGCATTCATTCCCGGAGAATCTCCTCCACTTGTAAAAACCGCTATTTTTTTGATTGTTTTCAATGTCTTTTATAGGATTTTGTGATGAGAATTATGCTAAATTAAAACCTCAGGCTGTTTTTAATAGCAGGATTTTATTTTTAAGGTTGAAAGATACCAAATTAATCTCAAAATGATGGACTCTTTTGCATGATATCTGATAATTCGGAGTACACGGAAAAAGATAAAAAAACAATCTCTTCTCTCGCAGAAATTCAAAAACCTATCCGTGCTGAGCTTAACGCTTTCAAAGTACATTTTAAGAAACATCTCAGAACCGATGTTTTTTTGTTGAACCGGCTCATCGATTATCTGCTCCGGATGAAGGGTAAAGAAATGCGCCCGTTATTGGTCCTTTTATCTGCCCGAATCAGTGGAGAGATCTCTGAGCGGACGTATACGGCGGCTACCATGATTGAGCTTTTACACACGGCAACCCTGATTCATGATGATGTCGTGGATGAAGCCGAAAAGCGTCGTGGATTCTTCAGTATCAATTATATATGGAAAAATAAAGCCAGTGTCCTGCTGGGAGATTATTTACTGGCCAGAGGCCTTTTAGTTGCCGTTCGTGAGAAAGAAACCGAGTTACTGGAGTCGCTCTCAACAGCGGTTCAGAAAATGAGCGAGGGAGAATTGCGCCAGTTAAAAGCCAGTAAACTTCAAAACATCACCGAAGACAAGTACTTTCAGATTATATCCGAGAAAACAGGAAGTTTGTTGGTCGCCTGTTGTGAATGCGGAGCCATCAGTACCGGTGCTTCACCAGAAATAAGAGAGCGGCTTAAGTTGATAGGATATCATATTGGCCTGGCATTTCAAATAAAGGATGACCTTTTAGATTACAGTAGCAATAATACCGGTAAAAGCAGCGCAAATGACATTATTGAACGGAAGATCACGCTGCCGTTTTTAGCAGCAATGGATTCATCAGATCGGCGTGCAAAAAGAACCATGAAACGCCTTTACCGGAAAAAAAACAAAACCGATGAAGATATTTCAGAAATAAAATCGTTTGTTTATCATTCAGGCGGTATAGCGTATGCCAAAAATAAAATGGAATATTATGCAGGATGTGCGTTGAAGTTGCTGTATGAATTTCCAGATAGTGAAACCCGCCATATTTTTTCCGAATTTATTCGATTTGTCATCTACAGAAAAAAATAACATTCATATTTCGGGGCCCTCTTATCTTTTTTTGTCCGATGTCCACCTCGGAGCGTTTGATGACAGTAAAAATAATCAACTGGAAGACGACCTGGTCCAACTGATTGATTTTTGTGAAAAGAACCATGTTCGCCCGGTTGTCCTTGGGGATTTTTTTGATTTTTGGATGGAATATAAAGGTTTCAGGCCTGCTTTGGGTACCCGTATCCTTGGCCGATTTGCAGAGTTTCACAAAAAAACCGGTAATAATACCCTTTTTATTACTGGAAATCATGACAACTGGACCCTGAACGATGGCGTTTTAAAACAAACCGGATTTGATCTTGAGCATGAATACCGAATCATGGATATTAATAATAGCAAGGTAATGGTTTTTCATGGTGATGGATTCAAAAAAAGTGAGATGAAATACCCCCGGCCAATGTTTCACCGGATTCTGAGAAACCCGATTTTTACGTCCATTTACCGTGCCCTACTTTCACCAACCAGAGGCCTTGCCATCATGGCTGCTTTTTCCAAACATTCCAGAAAAAAAAGCAACGCTGAGGATACCTCTAATAGCTGTTTGCGTCTGAATCGTTGGGTAGATGAATATTCAAAAGAAAATTCAACCATCTCTGCATATTTGTATGGACATACGCACCATGCAGAAATACGACAAAATTTCAGAGCCGTAATGGTTAACTGCGGCTATTTCGGCAAAGACCGAACGGCTTGTCTTTATACGAACCATCGCTTTGAACTCGTTTATTGGAATAGTGCTGATTGCACATTAACCCGGTTTCAAAAACCATCTGTATGAGTAAAAAGAAACGCGTAAATATCGATATGGATCGTTATCTTGACGATCCGGATTACAGAAAAGAAATTGCAAAGATGCAGGACGAAGATTCACAAGGCACGTACAGAGAAGGAATGGAACATTCGCTTAAAAAAAATCATAAAAAAAGCGCAACGGTTGGTTGGAAGCACTACTTTTATGCGTTTTTAGTGTTGTTTATAGTAGGACTTGCTGCTGTTTTTGGTGGTTTTATCTACCTCGCCCAGGGCCTGCCCTCTATCGAAGAGCTTGAAAATCCACAAACGGATATCGCCAGCTTTGTTGTTAGCCGGGACGGCCAGGTTCTTGACAAATATTTTACGGAAAACAGGACGTATGTCCGGTATGATGATATTTCTCCCCATATTATTGATGCTCTGGTGGCTACCGAAGACCATCGTTTTTATACGCATTGGGGGATTGATATGTATCGTACCCTGGCTATCCCCTATCATATTATAAAAGGAAACCCCCAGGGCGGATCTACTATTTCACAACAGTTAGCCAGAAACTTATACCGCAGCATCGGCCGGGAAGTCAGCGTTACCCGTAAACTGCGTGAAATGATCACGGCTATTCAGATTGAACATAATTATACGAAAAGAGAAATCATCGAGATGTATCTGAATACTGTAGAGTTCAGTAATAGTGCTTTTGGTATTGAAACCGCTGCCCATACCCATTTTAATAAACCGGCCAGTGATCTGGACATTGTGGAAGCGGCTACGCTCATCGGAACGCTTCAGGCTGTTTCTGCTTTAAACCCAAGAACCCGCCCTGAAAGATCCCTCAGACGGCGAAACGTTGTTTTGTCTCAAATGATGCGCCATGGCTTTATTTCACAGGAAGAGTTTGCAGAATTTCGCCAGCGGCCGATTGAACTGGATTATAACCCACCCTTCCGGACAGGCAGGGAAAACAGGTACTTCGGACAATATGTACGACAGCAAATCATGGGATGGGCTACAGAACATGGTTACGATATCAATCGTGATGGCCTTGTTATTCATACTACGATCGATTCAAGAATGCAGCGTCATGCGGAAAATGCCTTGAAGGATCAATTAGCAGAGGTCCAGGTGCAGTTCGAGCGGGAATGGACTTCGGAAGGAAGCAGCGAATACATGGATTTACTATGGAAGGAATACCCTGGCTTTTTGGAGAGTTTTATCTCTGAAACCAATCGTTTTTCCCGTTATGTGAGAGAAGATCGTGGTTCTCGCCGTGAAGTTATGGATATGCTGTTACTGGACGAAGCTTTCGTGGATTCTGTTAAGCGGGCACGAACACGGCTTGAAGCGGGGTTTGTAGCTATAGACCCTTCCAATGGAAATGTTCTTGCATGGGTTGGAGGATCGGATTACAGCTCCATTCAAAGAGATAATGTGCATCAGCTCCGTCGGCAAACCGGTTCAACATTTAAACCGTTTGTCTACGCCGTTGCTATCGATAATGGATACCGCCCCTTTCACCGTTTTTCGAAGTACCCGGTAAACTTTTTTGATGTCAGCGGGGATCGTTGGTCACCAAGAGATCCTGTAATCCCAAGTGGACCGGAAATGATGACTCTGAATGAAGCCCTCGGACGAAGCCTGAACAATGTTACTGTTCGGCTGCTTCCGGAACTGGCCGGTGCACCGGGCACCAACCGGCTGGAAGATCTCAGGCCTGCCGGAATCAAAATTGCCGAATTTGCCAGAAATATGGGCATCAACCGGACACCATTGACCACCCTGCCATCTATCGCACTTGGTACAGCCGAGTCAAGTCTGCTAGAACTTACGAGTGCCTACGCAACATTTGCTAATATGGGAGTACATATTGAACCGTATGCCATCACACGAATTGAAGACAGTCAGGGAAATGTACTTCAGGAGTTTCGTTCGCCTCATCAGCAGGAAGTTATAAGCCCGGAAACCGCATATATCATGGTTGATATGATGCGCGGGGTTATTCGGGGCGGACCCGGATGGGTGGGAACCGGCAACCGGCTTAACTGGATGTTTAATATTAATCAGGATATTGCCGGAAAAACTGGAACCACGCAGAATAGTGCAGATAACTGGTTTGTTGCCATGATGCCTCATATGGTTACCGGTGCATGGGTAGGCGGCGAGGACCGTAGAATTCGTTTCCCACAAAATACCCGTGTAGGTCAGGGTGCCAGAACCGCATTGCCCATTGTTGGACAATTTATTCAAAATTGTGCAAATGACCCGGCTGTTCCATGGAGTTCAGACGCGTTTGAACAGCCTCCCGGTTTCGTTATGGAACAACCTCCGGAAGAGCAGCCAACCCCTGCCAGCCGTCCGGGAACCATCAGTTGGTAGATCTGATGTAATATCCGGCGTATTACAGATCTGTAGTTTGTACCGATTACATCTATTTCTTAATGTGGAGCGCTATATGAATCCGGTTTCTTACTCTATGTAATTCACGCTCTATGGTGGCCTTTTCTGACTTTTTTGTGGTTTCGTCCCTCATCTGAGTGTTTAGCTCCTCTTGTCGTTGATATTCTTCATCGAGATTAATGTCGGTAGCTTCAACGGCCTCTTCAGCAAGAACCGTAACTACATCCTGGTTTACTTCTGTAAATCCACTGCTTACAGCAAATACCTTTTCAATGTAGGTTGAAGAGGTTACCGTAAGTTTACCTGTGTCTAATAAAGAGACAAACTTTGCGTGACCGCTTCGTATCTCGAATCCACCCTCTGTTCCCGGCATTTTGATGCTTAGTACATCGCCTTCATAAACAGAACCAAGAGGGGTTAAAATATGAGCTTTCATAAGAGCTATAACAGTAAAAATTCGAAACTAAATCAGGCATCCACCTGATCTTCCTTGAGTATTTTCTCCCCTTTTTCAATGGCTTCTTCAATGCTTCCAACAAGGAAAAAGGCATTTTCAGGAATGTGATCCAGTTCACCGTTAACGATCATATTAAATCCTTTGATGCTATCCTGGATAGAAACAAACTTTCCTTCCAGGCCGGTAAACTGAGAAGCCACAAAAAACGGCTGGCTGAGGAAACGCTGAACCCTTCGGGCCCTGGCCACCGTCAGCTTATCTTCATCCGACAATTCATCCATTCCGAGAATGGCAATGATATCCTGAAGCTCTTTATATCTCTGCAGGAGTTCTTTTACATTTTGAGCTGCGGTATAGTGTTCTGCCCCAATTACTCTTGGATCAAGAATCCTTGATGTAGAATCCAGAGGATCTACGGCAGGATAAATACCCAGAGAAGCAATTTGCCTGGAAAGTACGGTTGTGGCATCAAGGTGAGAGAATGTGGTAGCAGGTGCCGGGTCTGTTAAGTCATCCGCAGGTACATAGATAGCCTGTACCGAAGTAATGGATCCTTCCTTTGTGGAAGTAATCCTTTCCTGAAGG
>JASCXY010000020.1 GCA_030012235.1 Balneolaceae bacterium ANBcel3
GCCTATCTTTGAACGTCAAAAATATATAAAAATCATTCACATAGCACCCTCTTTTGGAGTACAACAACTTACAAAAGTATTAGACATCTATATTTATGAATACCCTGCTTTCCCTGTTTCTTTTCATCATTGCCATCCCTGAGCTCGGCCCGACAGGATCCATAGAAGGAACCATCACTAATAACCAGAATAAGGCCCTTTCGTATGCACATATTGCTCTTCCAGACCTCAATAAAGGAACCATTTCTGATCAGGACGGCGGTTTCATCATCCGCAATGTACCTGTCGGTGAGCACAGAGTTCGCGTTAGTCATATAGGTTACTATACAGAAGAAGCGTGGCTGATGGTGGAGGAAAACAAGATTTCCACACATACAGTATCGCTGACTCCCTCTATGGAAATGCCTCAGCTGGAAGTAGTCGGACAAAAACCGGATCGATTGTCCCGTATTCCGGGATCCGCCTCCATCATATCACCCCAACAGCTGAAAATCACTGAAGCACTAAGTGGTACAGAAGTCTTTCGAATGATCCCCGGAGTGCATTCTACTGATCACGAAGGCATGGGGCTCAGGGCAAATATCGGCCTGCGGGGCCTTGATCCGGACCGAAGCAGAAATGTGCTCATTCTTGAGGATGGAATTCCTGTTGCATTGGCTCCATATGGTGAACCTGAATTGTACTATACCCCATCGATTGCCCGGATGGAGAGTGTTGAAGTTATTAAAGGAAGTGGCTCCATTCTCTTCGGACCACAAACCATTGGCGGAGTGGTAAACTACATTACACCGTCTCCTCCCCCTGAGCAAGAAACCAGTATATATGTTTCCGGCGGAGAAAAAGGATATTTAACAACCCGCCTTTCCCATGGAAACACATTTAATAACTCCGGGTTTCATATAAATTACCTGCATCGCCGGGCTGATGACCTGGGCTCTCTCCACTTTCATCTGAATGATTTAAACGCGAAGTGGAAACTGGTTACAGGATCACGTTCTGCTATTGGCCTGAAGCTTAGTATTTATGATGAGCGCTCTAACTCTACATATGTAGGCTTAACACAGCCGATGTACGAGAGCGGCGATTTTGATTACATGGATATTGCACCGGATGATGAGCTCCACATCAGGCGCTATGCCGCAAGCCTGATCCACGATTACTTCCCTAATGACCAGCTGTTTATTCGAACCGCTGCCTTTGCATATACCACACGAAGAGACTGGTCTCGCCAGGATTTTGATCATACCCCCCGGGATGGAGTCTCTTATCACAGAATCTCCGGAGACCCATCGCTTGACCATGGTGCGCTTTATTTCCGTCCTACTACGGGAAACAGAAACCGGGAATTTGAAGTAGCCGGCCTGGAACCAAGAGTTAACTACCGTTTCTTTATCGGTTCATATCGAAATGAATTGGATGCCGGTGCCCGTTTCTTATACGAGCGGGCTTACGAGCAACGAGTGAACGGCTCTATAGAGAGCCCGGCTACAGGAAATATCCGAAATGATGAAATCCGGACCGGTTATGCGGCCAGCGCCTTCGTTCAGAACAGAGTGTATCTACACCCGAGACTGACCCTCACCCCGGGTCTTCGTTTTGAGTATTTTCACTTTGAAAGAGAGATCCTGAGAGACAATTTCCTGGATGCGAGTATTCTTGGATCAAGTGATACCCACGCTTTTATTCCCGGATTTGGTGTTAACTATCAGTGGGGCCCCTCTTCCAGTGTGTTCGCCGGCGTTCACAGGGGATTTAGTCCCCCACGTGTAAAAGATGCTCTCACATCAGATGGCACCAGCTACGAACTGGATGCCGAATGGAGCTGGAGCTACGAAATTGGAACCCGTGTACAGCTTTTCCCATTTTTGCGATCAGAAATTACGGCATACCTCCTCCAGTTTGAGAATCAAATCATCCCTGTGTCGGAATCATCGGGCGGAATCGGAGATCCAAATGCCACCGGACTTACCAATGGAGGCGCAACAGAACATATCGGCCTTGAGTTCCTGGTAGAGTTAGCCCCCTTTATAAACCCCCACGACGATCTACAGGTTCATTTTACGGTGGGCGGAAGCTGGAACCACTCGACCTTTAGTGAGGACCGCTATGTTCTTGTAGAAGGAACCCACGTAAATGTCAATGGAAACCGATTACCCTATGCGCCCGAGTGGAACGGATTCAGTCAGCTGTCTTTGGGCTATACTTCATTCAGTGGCTTCCTGAAGGTAACCTTTACTGGTGAGCAATACGGCGACGTCCTTAATAGTGATGTTCCCTCACTCAATGGACGCTCAGGCCCGCTTGCCTCATACACTGTATTTGATGCGGGTTTGAAGTATCAGCTGCCGCTCCCGGTAGAATCTTCCTTCTCTGTTTCGGTAAAAAATCTCACCAATGAACGGTACATTATGTCAAGGAGGCCTCAGGGAATTCGCCTTGGACTCCCGCGAATGATTACGTTTGGGCTGACTGTAGACCTATAATCATTTTTCCCCCCGTATCGCTAAAAGCCCGCCGTTGACATCCTTATCTGCGGGCTTTTTAAGTTTCTTTTTATGTGCAAATTTCATAGGAATATTTTAGTATACTATTCTATACTTCAGGATCCTTTTCATCCTCAGATAATATTAGAATATAAAACCTATGAAATATTCGCATCCTCTGGTTGCTACCAATGCAATCGACTCCATCCAGGATATGCTCCTGCAATCGGTTAAAGAGTATGGAAAACGAAGAGCTGTTACAGATTTTAGTGACACTCCTATCCGTGAACTGAGTTTCCAGGAACTGCTTTCCCATGTTCAGGCTTTCGGAACCGCTCTTCAAAAAATCGGTTTAAAAGAACGATCACACATTGCTATCATTGGAGAAAACCGGGTACAATGGGCCATTGCCTATCTGGCAACCCAGTGCTACAATTATGTTGCTGTGCCTGTAGACCGCAACCTGAGTAAAACGGAGATCCTGAATATCATTCACGAGTCGGATGCCCGTGCTGTAATATGCTCAGCCTCTTCTTCTACACATTTTGATCCCTCCAATAAGTCTCTTCGTAAGGTAAAGCATTATATTCACATGGACTTGCCGAAAAAGGAAGGAGCGTTTGAGTCTATGAAAGCCTTGATCGATGATGTCCCGCCGGAAAAACTCAGTCCCATGCCTGCGATTGATCCGGAAGAAATGAGTATCATCGTGTACACTTCGGGTTCACTTGGACGGGCAAAAGGGGTTATGTTGAGCCAGAAGAATATTGCTACAGATTTGATGGGAATGGTTCAAATGGTTCGTCTTTATCCGGAGGACCGGTTCTTGTCTGTTCTTCCCATACATCACACGTATGAATGTACCTGCGGTTTCCTTTGCCCACTATACAAGGGAGCTTCTGTGTGGTTTGCCCGTTCACTGAAAACGGTCCTGGAAGATTTGCAGGCAAGTAAAGCAACCATCATGCTCGGTGTACCACTGCTATACGAGAAGATGTACAAAAATATCCAGAAAGGAATCCGGGAACGTACGCTTACCAGAGTGATGGTTCCCGTCCTGAAAAGCGCCGGAGGAATTCTGACTTCTGCCGGATGGAAGGATGCAAAAAAGAAGCTGTTTGGTTCGCTTCATCAGAAATTCGGTGGACATATACGCATTTTTATTGCCGGTGGAGCTGCCCCAGATCCAAAAATTGCAGAAGGATTACGAAAAATGGGATTTAGCTTTATTCAGGGGTATGGCCTGACCGAAACAGCTCCTATTGTCGCTCTTAATCGCCTTGTTGCTTTCAAGGATGAAGCGGCCGGCCTGCCCATACCCGGTGTTAAGATCGAAATTCTGGATCCGGACGAGAATGGAGTGGGAGAAATCCTTGTAAAAGGAGATAATGTAATGTTGGGCTATTATAAAAATGAGGAAGCTACCAAAGACAGCTTTACCCGTGACGGCTGGTATCGTACCGGAGATCTGGGTTTTGTAGATAAGGAGGGTTTCCTTCACATTAGTGGGAGAAAAAAGAATGTAATTATAGCCGCAAACGGGAAAAATGTGTATCCGGAAGAGCTGGAGGATCTTCTCAATCGAAGCCCCTATATTCTTGAATCGATGGTCTACGGCCAGCCTGACCGAAATTATAATGAACAAATTGCTCTTCAGGTAGTGGTGGATGGGGAAGCCCTCATTGCCCTGGCGGAAAAGAAAAATACCGACATTACTCCCGAGTGGATAGAACGTACAATTAAAAAGGAGGTCGACCAGGTTAATAAACAAGTCGCCTCATTCAAACGCATTCAGAAAATCATCATTCGGGAAGAAGAGTTCGCCAAAACTACGACCCAGAAAATTAAACGTTACATGGTTGGTAAAGATCCAACGCCCATAAATCCCGGCGAGCTCTAACATCCGCTGATAAAATACATAAACCAGGCGGTCTCTATTACTACTACTCGTTTACGTAGAGATACCTCTTAATTTTGTGCGTAGGCGTCTTTTCAAAAGGTTCTGTTTGTTCGATGATTTCAGATACCCGTGAGAAGGAGGATACATTTGCATTGACTTCTTCCCGAATAGACAACAGGAGTTTTTTGATTTCTGCTCTGACTTCTGTAGCGTTTAGCCCCCGTTCCGAGAATTCTTCGTCCAGTTTTTCATAGTTCAAGTGTACACGGGCCACCAATTTTTGGGATTTTTGATACACAATGGCCTCAAGTACATAATCCGACTGATGCAATACCGACTCTACGGTTTCCGGATAAATATTTTCACCACTTGGACCGAGGATCATATTTTTCAGCCGGCCTTTTATGTACAAATATCCATCTTTATCAAAGACTCCCAGATCTCCGGTACGCAGCCAGCCATCTTCCGAAATGGTTTCTGCGGTCAAATCCGGGTCATTGTAATACCCTTTCATCACACATGGGCCCTTGATAAGTATTTCTCCGACTCCCGGGTCTCTGTTTTTATTCATTTCATCTGCAGACAATCCCTGCTCAGCACGGGAAGCGGATTCATCTATTTTAATTTGTATACCTTCAAGGGGTTTTCCTACTGCTCTTAGGCGTGTTCGAGAAGGATCTGTACCGGCCACCAGAGGAGCCGTTTCGGTCAGGCCATACCCAATAGCATACGGGAAACCGGCTTCACGAAGAAACTTCTCCACCTCAGGCGCAAGGGAAGCTCCGCCAATACAGAAGGTATGAAGTTCCCCTCCAAAGGTTTTACGTAACTTTTTACCGGCTTTTTTATGTATGGCTTTTCTTAGTAAGGGGACTTTATATGCCGCCCGGAGGGCCTTCTTTTTTCTGATTTCAGGTAAAATCCGCCCCTTATACATTTTTTCAATAATCAGGGGAACCGAGAGCATAACCGTCGGCCGAACCTGGGATAATGCCGGTAAAAGTACCGCTGCCGTTGGGGGTTTGCGCACGTAATATACAGAAGCTCCGATCATTACCGGCAAAATCAATCCAAGGGTGCATTCATATACGTGAGGCAGGGGCAATATTGATAGCAGCCGGTCTTCTGCCCCTACATCCACTATTCCAATGGTAGCTATGGCATCACTGACCACATTTCCATGCGTCAGAACTACTCCTTTTGAATGGCCTGTAGTCCCTGAAGTATAAATAATAGATGCCGGATCGTCTTCTTCTATATCGTCTGAAGAAAAACCGATCCTTTTAAGCGCCATATGTTTTATTCTCTTCAGTTCTTTGCTCCCCTCTGCATACATCTGCCGAAGCCGGTCTTTGCTCCAGTCCGGAGAAATCAGCGACAGGTTGTCGATGAGTACCACGACATTCAAACTGGATAAATCAAATTCTTCGACTTTATGAAATAAACGCTCCGAAACAAATAGTGCTGATGCACCGGAATGTCTGAGAATATGATGGATCTCGTTTTGGTGGAAATCATTTAATATGGGCACGGCTATGGCTTTGATTGCAGTAATTCCAAAATACGCTGCCCCCCAGTTTGGGCCGTTTTCACTCAAAATAGCTACCCTGTCACCCGATTCAATCCCGTTGTCCCGTAGAAAAGAGCCCACTCTCGCTACTTTTTCTCCAAACTCTTTATATGTAGGGATATTCTCACCCGCATAACCTAACGAAGGGTGATCTGGATATTGCTGAATCGTACGTTCAAGAATTTGGTTCAGGGTGTTTTTTTTAAGTAAGGCCATTGCTAAAAGCTATTAAGTAATTTTTGGGGGAAATATGGTGTTCAATACTATTAAAACAAATACTTTTAAATAACCGGTTCGTTTTTTGTATACTCATTCTGTATTCGAATGGCTGGTTTGGAAAGTTATAAAAATATACGTTGTATTCAATAGCTGAGGGCAAAAAGGGCTCACACTATTTGACTGCAACCATACTTAAAACTATACAAATCTGCTGTATTTTATGGATCAAACAGCAAGTTTCGAATTATGGCGAACATAGGAATTATCGGTGCCGGAATAAGCGGGCTAACCCTGGCTTCTGTTCTGAAAAACAAGGGGTATCAGGTTCGGGTTTTTGAACGCGGACATCAACCCGGCGGTGCCATGAAAACCTCCTGTTCTCCTGATGGATGGATTTCCGAATGGGGCCCCAATACCATTGTTGAATCCTCGGGGCGAATACAGAAACTGATCGCACTGGCCGGCCTTGAACAGGCCCGGATATACCCCTCCAGCCTTACAAAAAAAAGATACATTGTCAAAAACGGACAGGCAATGGCTGTACCGGATTCACTACCCCGCCTGCTCCGCACTTCTCTTTTGAGCAGAAGCGCAAAATGGCGCCTTTTTAAAGAGCCCTTTTTAAGACGAGGAAGAGACACTGATCAGGAAACTGTAGCCGGATTTGTCCGCCGAAGACTTGGTGAAGAGTTTCTGAAGTGGCCGATTGATGCTCTTGTTGGCGGTATATATGCCGGAGACCCGGAAAAATTATCTTTGAAGTATGCATTTCCAAGGCTTTCTTTGCTGGAAAAGCAGCATGGTTCTCTGCTCATCGGCCAAATAAGAGGAGGGGTTCGGAGACCCCCGGGTTCGGATGAAATCCCCCGTGACAAAGCTCCCATTTTTTCTTTTGAAAAAGGGATGCAAATGTTACCCGATGCTCTGGCGGATCAACTTGGAGGTGCCATTCATTACAATCATCCCGTACATTCCGTTGCATGCGAGCACCCTTCCTCCGGGAATCAACCTGTATGGATAATACGATCACCAAACGATGATACCCAATGGACGTTTGATGCTATCGTATATGCCGGTAACGCATGGAATATCAAGCAAACATCTTTCCCGGATGCCATACAAAGAGAGATTAGCCTACTCGAAACCATCCCTCACCCGCCTGTTTCCACGATTACTTTGGGGTATCGAAAAAGGGATATACAGCATCCCCTTGACGGATTTGGGATGCTGATTCCCGGAATTGAATCCTTTCCCATACTGGGAACGCTCTTTACTTCCTCTCTTTTCCCAAATCGTGCACCAGACACCGATCACGTTACCCTGACGACCTATATTGGCGGAATGCGCCAACCCGAAGTTGCCCTTAAAGAGGAATCCGACCAAATTGGATTGGTTCACAAAAGCCTAACTCAGCTCCTCGGAGCAAAGAAGGAGCCGGTTTTTTCCTCTTTTATTTTTCACCAGCATGCCATACCACAGTACCACTCTGAAATCGGACATGTTTTTGAAACACTGACACAACTTGAAGCCAACCATCCCGGACTCTTTTTTTGCGGAAACTACCGAAGTGGAATTTCTGTTGGAGACAGCATAAATGCCGCATTCGACCTGGCATCGGATATCATCACAAAAATCCCTCTTTCCTCATGAATATAAAACGAATTGCCGTTACAGGCTGCGGATGGCTTGGACTCCCACTGGCTGCTCGATTAGCTGAACAGGTTCACTTTGTACGAGGCAGCACCACTCAAAAAGAAAAAATACCCCTTCTTGAAGAAGAGGGAATTGAGCCATGGCTTGTGCGTTTAAATCCGGCACCGGAAGGAGACAACATCCACGCTTTTTTCGAGGTGGATACGGTTGTTCTGGCATTTCCACCTCCGAGGACCGAAAACAAAACCTCTTTTATGGAGCAACAGGCCAGGGAACTAATACAAGCGCTAAACTCCTCGGGTGTTTCAAGATTGATTATGGCCAGTTCAACCGGTGTTTACGGTTTCCATCAACAGGATGCGGACGAGCAAGACCCCCATCCACCCCAAACGGAGAACGGGAAAGGCCTTAAGATGATGGAAGAGCTTTTTCTTGCAGATGCAAAGGCTTCAACCGCGGTAGTTCGCCTTGCCGGACTGATCGGACCGGGACGTAATCCGGGACGCTTTTTATCCGGAAGAAGTACGGGCGGAAATGGTAATGAACCGGTTAATCTTATACATCAAACAGATGCTATTGGGGTCATAGAAGCCTTGATTATGCAACCAGATCTCACCGGAATTTTTAATGCCTGTGCCGCAGAGCATCCCTCGAGGACATTATTTTATAGCACCGCTGCCCGCCGGTTCGGCTATCCGGAACCGATTTTTGCAGAATCAGAACCTAAACCATGGAAACGGATTATCAGTGACCGCATCCGGAAAGAAGCTGGCTATTCGTTTGTCTATGATAACCCGATAGATGCTTTAGAGGATATGTGAGCCTATCGCCGCGATACGGTCATGATACGCCAGCCTATGTATATGGTCGAACATAACACCAGCGCAGTGGCAATGAACGGTAAATAAGCGGATATCCCGAATAAGAGCCCTCCCCAGGCCGGGCCTAAAGCCCTTCCGAGTCCGGATAATCCCTGGGACAAGCCCATCATCGCCCCAAAGCGATCCGTATCTGATTCTTTCGAGATCAGACTGTTGATTGTGGGCAAATTTAAGCTGTGTCCCAAAGCCATCACCCCAAGAAAAACCGTAAGCATAGATACCGTTCCTGAAAGCGCAATAGCTCCTAAACCGAGAGTCATCAAAATGTTTCCGGTTAAAAACAGGCTTTGCTCAGAAAACCATCGGCTAAGTGGACGAATGAGTCCTCCTTGCACCACGACTGCGATTAGTCCAATGTAGAAAAACTGCATCCCTACTTGTTCAGGTGCCATTCCTAATATACTCTCAGCAAACAAGGGGAAGGCGCTGTACAAACTGGATTGACCAAACGACAGTAAGAAGACGGAAAAAAGAAGCAGGAGAAGGCCTGCACTTCCGGTTTTCTTATGCTGAGCCAGTTTCTTCCAAAACGAAGGCATAAAAATAGAAGAACGTGCCTTGTCAGTATCCGTCTTTGCCTTATTTAAATCTACGGTTTCAGGCAAAAAGAAAGCGACCATGGCAAAACTGCACGCTGATAAAAAAGCAGCAAAAAAGCCAGGAAGGCCAAAACGATACAACTGCATCCACTCCGAAATACGTTCAAAACCCACCGTACCCACCCATTCGTGAAACCCGGGGTGGATAATCCCTGACGCCAGTGCCGGGCCCAGAACAAAACCAATTCCGAATGCCGCACCAATTAAGCCCATCCCTTTGGCGCGGTCTTTTTCACTGGTTGAGTCGGCAATATAGGCTTGTGCCGCAGCAATATTTCCCCCCATCACCCCGGCCACCAAACGCGATAAAAAGAGCACAAATAAGGATGTGGCAAAGCCAAACATCAGATAGGCCAGCATGGCGCCGGCAGTACTGAAAAGCATCACAGGACGACGCCCCAGCCGATCTGATAAACTTCCCCAAAAAGGAGAAAACACAAGCTGGGCTACCGAGTAGCTGCTATAAAGCAATCCTATAACCAGTGCCGAGGCACCGAACTCACTCGCATAAAACGGCAGCAGGGGCAGAACCAGGCCAAATCCGATGAGATCAATGAGTACAACCAGGAAAACCGTTGATAAAGACCCTTTTCTCAATTATTAAGGCCCTCCGTGCAGTAAAACACCATTTTCATAGCATAGTTTATAAAAGAATATCTGAAATCAAGACCCATCCGTTACCCATTTACAGATCGAAACCTATGCACGGACCGTCTCAAAAGTATTCTTATTAACCATGATTTTCATGAAAATGTTTCAATACCTTTTCAGCGGCATCCAGGGTATTCTGAATAATTTCACTATTGTGACAAGACGAAACAAACCATGCTTCATAGGCAGATGGCGGCAGATACACGCCTTCTTTCAGCATTTCTCTGAAAAAAGCACTAAAAAAGGAGGTATCCGTCTTTTTAACATCTGTGTACGTTTCAACCGAACCCGTACAAAAGAAAACCCCCAGCATAGAACCCACCCGATTGAGCGATGCCTCGGTGTGATACTTTTTAAACAACTTCCGGAGTCCGTCTTCCAGCATGGCGGATGATACTTCAAGTTCATCATAAGTGGCCGGATTTTGATCCAGTTTTCTTAACAGTGCAAGTCCGGCGCTCATGGCAACCGGGTTTCCTGACAAGGTTCCTGCCTGATAAACCGGTCCTTCAGGTGCGACCATCTGCATCACTTCCCTTCGTCCGCCAAATGCACCAACGGGCATACCTGCTCCCATAACCTTTCCATAGGTCATCAGATCAGGCCTTACTCCAAATCTCTCTACCGCTCCCCCTTTTGCTATCCGGAACCCTGTCATCACTTCATCAAAAATCAACAATGCCCGATGTTCATCACATAACGACCGGAGCCCTTCCAAAAAGCCCTCTTTTGGTGGAACACATCCCATGTTTCCGGCAACCGGTTCTACAATAATCGCGGCTACTTTTCCTTTGTTCTCCTGCAACAACTCCGAAACGCTTTCGAGATCATTGAAACTGGCCGTCAAGGTATCCTGCGCGGTACCTGAGGTCACCCCCGGGCTATCCGGGTTACCGAGTGTCAATGCTCCGCTTCCCGCTTTAATCAAAAAAGAATCCGCATGGCCATGATAACAGCCTTCAAACTTTATAATTTTTTCCTTTTTCGTAAATCCACGGGCTAACCGAATGGCACTCATACATGCTTCTGTCCCTGAATTTACCATTCGAACCTTCTCGAGTCCGGGTACCATGGCACACATTTGTTCGGCCATCAGGACCTCCACTTCAGAAGGAGCCCCAAACGAGGACGAGTGTGCTGCAGCTTCTTTGATCGCTTTAGTTACCGATGGATCCGCGTGTCCCAGGATCATGGGTCCCCATGATCCGATGTAGTCTATAAACGCATTTCCATCGACATCATACATATGGGCCCCCAAAGCATGACTAATAAAATGGGGATCTCCTCCTACTGCTTTGAAGGCGCGTGCAGGAGAATTTACTCCACCCGGTATTACGTTCCGGGCGCGTTCAAATAACTGTTTGCTGTTGGATATAATCATGTTGTTGTTTCTATTGATTTTGTTAAATTCAATACTATCGAACGGCCAATGCCAAGGTATCCTGAACCAAAGCATACAGGATACAAAAAAGTGACGGGAAATTCATCTGCAGCCGTTGGTTTACATGCCGAAGTTCTCCGGCGTTGTTCCTTTGTTTATGTTGAACATTAGAAAAATCAGATATGCTCCCATACGAGATGTATTTCCATATGTCAAAAACCACCTGAACCTTCTAAACGTACTTTTCTTATGCAGACCTTAAAAACCATCACAACTCTCACCATCGTACTATTATTTGCCGTTTCCTGTACAGAAGACGCTGCTCCGGAAGCTGTTGATTCTCATTTGGTCAATGGTCGTTTCTTGAGCGTGGACGAAGATAATAAAACGGTTTCTATTGTTCATGAAACGGTGCCGGAGGTGATGAATGCCATGCGTATGAACTTTCGCATAGATAATCTGTCTGATGTTGACGGAATTGAAAGCGGAGATGTTGTTCAGTTCGAGATGGAATTAACGGAACAGGGATGGTATGCCCGTAACCTTACGGTCTTACCATCCGATACCTCTCTGGATTTACCTGAAAACCTTCAGCACATGGGTATGGATCATCATCATTGAAGGGGAAAAAACCGTTAAAGCCCTTATTCTCTTGCTACGTGGGATCTTATTCAAAAAAAACGGGCACTTCCTCAAAAGAAAGTGCCCGTTAAATCAACTTGAACATGATTTGTTCAAGGAACTATCCGGATAGGATTCGATTAGTATCGACCTCTTCCGCCACCGCCATTACGACGGCCGCCGCCAAACCCGTTGTCGCTCTTCGGACGAGCTTTGTTAACAACAAGGGTTCTATCCATAAAATCTGCTTCATGAAGATCATCAATAGCCTGAACAGCCTGATCTTCGTCATTCATTTCAATGAAACCAAAACCTCTTGAACGGCCGGTTTCTCTGTCGGTGATAATCTTTGCTGATTCAACATCGCCATATTCTGAAAACAAACCTAAAAGTTCGTCTTCGGTGGTTTTAAAGCTGAGATTGCCTACATAAATCGTGGTCATAATTCTTCAATATTAAATTTAGGGTTAAGTAACTTGGCAATTTCAACGGAAAAAAATGAGAGACACCCTCCTGGCGAAGGCTAACAAAGGTATTCTGTTTTTTAAAGACAGTATACGATGAGATCTATCAACATGAATCTGTGGTCAACATTATCAATCCAACTATCAAAAGCCAATTAGTATAAGTTACCACTTATTTTGATGATATGTACTATTCAATTAAAAATAATATATGCACTTAAAAACAGACTCATTATGAGTAATAATGCACATTTAAATAATGTCAAGGCTGTTAGTCGATAAATTTTGCTGCCTTTTCAGCCCAATATGTTGCTATTAAACCGGCGCCGGCACGTTTAAATGCCATTAAACTTTCTATCATAGCGGCATCTTCATCTAACCAGCCCTTCTCTGCAGCGGCTTTGATCATGGCATATTCTCCGCTCACATTATATGCTGCTACAGGTAAAGATACCTTTTCTGCTACGGCCCTTACCACGTCCAGAT
Organism: Balneolaceae bacterium ANBcel3; assembly: GCA_030012235.1. Taxonomy (GTDB): domain Bacteria; phylum Bacteroidota; class Rhodothermia; order Balneolales; family Natronogracilivirgulaceae; genus JASCXY01. The sequence continues at coordinate 12,909 of JASCXY010000020.1, forward strand.
AGGGCATGCCCGGTTTTACCATGATGATATCGGCTCCTTCACGTTCATCCATTTGTGCCTCGCGTACAGCTTCCTTAACATTGCGGTAGTCCATCTGATAGCTCTTTTTATCGCCAAAACCCGGAGCCGAATCCAGGGCATCTCTAAACGGGCCATAAAAACCGGATGCATACTTGGCGCTATACGCCATAATTCCGGTATCTGTATATCCATGTTCCTCGAGTGCATCCCGAATCACTTGTATACGTCCATCCATCATGTCCGACGGCGCGACATAATCCACTCCTGCTTCCGCATGACTCAAAGCCATTTGCGCAAGCACTTCATTGGTCTCATCATTGAGAATTCTATCTGAATCAACAATTCCATCATGTCCATATGTTGAGTAGGGATCCAGTGCAACATCTGAAAAGACAACCATTTCCGGGATTGCCTTCTTTAGTGCCCGAATGGCTTTTTGCATTAAACCGTCCGGATTTAGCGCTTCTTTTCCCATATTATCTTTTTTGGAATCCGGAACCTTCACAAAAAGTAACGTCGAAACGATCCCCAGGGCACGCCACTCTTCGGCTTTCTTAACTGCGAGATCCACTGACAGGCGATTATATCCTTCTATGGATTCAATGGGTTCGCAAATATTTACGCCTTCCGTAAGAAACAGAGGTGCAATCAAGTCTGATGCTTTTAGTTCATGTTCTGCAACCAGAATTCGCCGGCCTTCATGGCTGCGGTTGCGGCGCCCTCGGGCTCTTGGGAAAGAAGCTTCCATTGTCGTTATTTCTGTATATGTGTAGTTAAATTTCTAAGATAGCCGAATTCTTGAGCAAATTCATACGGGAGTATCGGCACCGGCCGGAAACAGTCCAGGCAGCCACCAGTCAGACACATGAGAAGGAATGCCCAGCCTAAGCGGTGCACGATGATTCTCTGAAAGCAACAACCCTTCAGACAACATAGCGCTTACGAGGCTTCGGGCTGTTCTTTCTCCCAGCCCGCATATTCTGCCCGCTTCTCCGCGTGGGACTTTTCCTCTCAAAAAGGTCGATTCCAACAGATAGTACGCTTCGGTTCTTAACGGCCGAAATCCATCCAGCCCGGCAGAACGTAAGGCGATATATTTTCTCACCCTGCCTAAAAGTACATCTTGCTGCAAAAGGTTTTTCATACTTCGGATTTCGCTTATAAAGGCATTCAAAAAAAAAGCACTGAACGAATAGATCAAACGATCTGTAGCCGGAAGTTTCAGCTCCATCAGGTCTTCCTTTTCAGAAATGGACTTCAGGAAGCGATGATAAGCCTGTCTGTTATGAAAAAGCATACGACAAAAACTCCACAAACCTCCGGCATCCATATCTGCCATCCTCAAACACGCTTGCGTATGTAAACGAACGATACGGCTTTCTGAAACAGGTTCAGCCCAATGGGCCATCAAATATGCGTGATGTACAATGATCGCAAGAAGATGGTGTACTCCCTGATTCTTAAAAGAGGGTAAAGTATCAGAAAAAACGTCCGTTTTTGCCTGAGAAGCATCCTGCTTAATCCATCTGCCGGGAGTAATTTCAGCTCCTGAACGGGCTTCACGAAACTCCTTAGGCACTCTTCTAAAAAATGACTGATGGATCCAGGTAGCCAGGTCCCCGCTAAACGCTCTTTTATCTGCATCCAGCAAGACCTGCTCCATTGCCAGTTGATGCGTTTTACTGTGTGCACGGCTGAGCAATTGCAGATTTCGGATCGAAAGATCCTCTTCATACTGACCCGAGAAGGCTTTTTCCACCAAACCGGGTGGAATGTGATAGCCTTCCAAAAGATTGGCAAAATAGCAATCCGCATTGCCGGTTACAAACCGCAGTACAAGCGTCGTTTCCGGATTCAACGCATACTGAAGCGAATGTGCCTCTTTTATATAATTAAAGGCAGATTCCATGAGTTCTTCGGCTAGTTCTTCCACCCCTTTCTTTAAACACATTGCTTGATTCATATGCTATTGTTTGCCGGTTATATTTCCGGTTTATTTTCCAGTTAAACTAACCCTTATATAACTGATTATTAACTTATTATCAAGATGTGCTCAGAGAAATAATTGCATGGAATTATACCGGTATTTTTGCCGGTTTATTACTTATTCCTCCCATTCTCTCTTCGAGTCCTTGTAAAAGACATTCCCCTTATAACGATATAAGTGAATTCCATATAAGAAGATACAACAAATACCGCTAACTATCAACTACACCAACACCTTACGAATACTCTGCATTGCGGAAAACGCATAACCGGCGTAGATAGCCGGTTGTCATGGGGCGGGAGCACTCCAAACTCCCGGATGATTCCTGTGTTAGAGCATTTTATTAAGTATTTAACGCTTCCTGAGAATGTCAAGATGTAGTAATTGTTCATCTTTGATAATGTAGATGATATAGATCCGTTTCTTTCTTCTCTGTAGAAAATCTGGCATGGTGAAACCAATAACCTGTGATAAATGGACTCTTCCAGATTTTCTACATGCTTTCTTGATTTTAGATGTTCGTGTAGTTGAGCGACACGTTTGAAAACACTTCGAACAAGATTCTTGGCCGCTTTCGGATTGTCCAGTGAGATGTAATCAGCAATTTCATCGAGTTCATAGAGTGCCGGTTCCGTCCAGATTATTTGAGCCATCGACTCATTTTCTTTTGGGCCTCTTCATGTGTCACTACGCGACCTTCAAGGATAGCTTTTTCGCCCCTCGCAATACCTTCCAGGAGTTTCATCCTGCGAAGTAAGTTTTCAAATGCATCCACATCAACAAGATAAGCTGAAGGCTTGCCATGCTCTGTGATCAAAACAGGCTCCTTCTCCCGGTGGGGTTCGTCCAGAATCTTTGTGGCTTGACGTTTCAGTGTGGTAACAAGTTCTGTTCTCATAGTATCACTATGAGTATCATTTTAAGTGAGTGATTACAAGCATGGATTTTTAATACTAAAAACATATCCATCCACGGCAAGACTCACTCACAACCATTTTTTTGGCAGTTTCAATAGCTTAAGAAGCTTTTCCTCTCTGCTGCCGGACTCCACCTTAAAATCATAATCCCACCGGACAACCGGTGGCAGACTCATCAGTATCGATTCGGTTCGTCCCCCTGTTTTCAGCCCAAATAACGTTCCCCTGTCGTGGATCAGGTTAAATTCGACATAACGCCCCCTGCGAACTTCCTGAAAATGTCTTTCTTTTTCTCCCCAGGGCTCGTGTCGCCTTCGTTTGATAAGAGGCAGATAGGCGCTTAAGAATGCATTTCCACACTTTTCTACAAAATGAAGCCAATCATACATGCTTTTATCGGATTGGACACGAAGATAATCGAAGAAAATGCCACCGACTCCGCGGGCCTCCCCTCTGTGTTCATTGTAAAAATACCGATCACAGGATTCTTTCAATCGAAAATACAGATTATGGTTCACCGTATCGCACACCTCTTTGTGAACTTGATGAAAATGGCGAATATCTTCATCAAAAACATAGTAGGGCGTGAGGTCTGCTCCCCCTCCAAACCAGGAGTCAACGACACCTCCTCCTTCCCGGTTGTACAACTCAAAATATCTGTAATTGGCATGGACTGCCGGTATCATAGGGCTCACCGGATGGATTACCAGAGAAAGGCCACTTGCATTAAACCACGTGCCCTGTACCCCAAATTTCTCCCGGATGACATCAGGAAGCGGGCCTTCGACAACAGATACATTAACACCCCCTTTTTCGATAACATCACCGGACGCCAAAACACGACTTAAACCCCCTCCGCCGGCTCGCCTTTTCCAGGGATCCTTCGTAAAACGCGCTTTTCCGTCTATGTTCTCCAGGGCTTCACAAATGGACTCCTGTGCTTCGTATATCCAATCCTGAAAAGCCAGTTTAACGCTCATAACTTCAACTCCTAATTTCGGATGAACCTGGTTCGTGCTCCGTTTATGATATCACGAAATACATACGAATTAAAAACCCCGGGGTCATCCATCAGGATGCTTCCCCGTACGTCTTAACGGTATCAATAAACGCTTTGGCGTGTGCAACAGGAACATGGGGTAAAATACCATGCCCCAGGTTTACAATATAGCGGTCTTTTCCAAACCGACGAATCATTTCCCTGGTTTTTTCGCGGATTTCACTTACTGGAGATAGCAATCGACTCGGATCAAAATTCCCCTGGAGTGTTATTCCATGCCGCGTGGCTTTCCGGGCATATTCGGGTTTTACCGCCCAGTCAACGGACAGAGCAGAAGCCTGGGTGCTCCACGCAAGCTGCTCCAGGGCATACCACGCACCTTTGGCAAACAAAACCACCGGTGCTTCAGAAACTTCTTCTGAAATACGCTTTAAATAGGGAAACGAGTACGTAAAAAAGTCCTCTGGACCAAGGAGTCCGGCCCAACTGTCAAAAACCTGAACCGCATGTACTCCGCTCCTGATTTGCTCTTTTAAATACGCAATAACAATGTCGGTCAGAACTTCCAATACATGTGCTGCAGCTTCCGGATGCTGGTAGCAAAACGCTTTGGCCTTCGAAAAATCGCGCGACCCCTTACCTTCAATCATATAACAGAACAACGTCCAGGGAGCACCGGAAAACCCGATCAGCGGAACTCTGTTCTCAAGCTTTTGAAGTGTGGCTTTTATGCCCTGCATAACATAATCAAGAGACTCAAGCGCCTGCAGTGCATCAAAATGAAAAGCCTCTTCCGGTTTTGTAATTGTTTTTCCAAACACGGGGCCGGATCCCGAAACAATTTCAATGGGAAAACCCATCGCCCTGGGAACCACCAAAATATCTGAAAAAAGAATGGCAGCATCCGGTTCAAGCTCATCTATAGGAAGGCAGGTAATTTCGGCCACCAGTTCTGGTGTTTCACACCGGGTAAAAAAATCGTATTTCTCCTGTAGCTTCAGATACGAAGGAAGATAACGTCCGGCCTGCCTCATCATCCACACAGGGGGCCTTTTAACAGGTTTTCCTTCCAAAGCTCTTAGATATAAATCGTTTTTTAGCATATTCTTATTTAATCAATGATATCATTTCCTCAACCCGTGGAACTTCCGGGATACATGCGTCCTTCGAAAATACTTGCTTAATCGCTTCCGAGGTAGTCTTTCCAATGGCAATGGCCTGCCAGTTACCCGGCAATGTTCCATATAATATTTTAAAATCGAGGACTCCTTCCGGGCTGAAAAACAAAACCGCGTCCGGAGCAACATCTATTTCTTTTTTCTTCTCCACTCTTTTGCCACAATACACTTCTATCTCATGCAAAAGAATGCCGGAAGATACGCATAATTCTTTCAATTCTTTTCGGCGCTTACAGCCACAAAAGTGAATCGCTTCCGTCACCTTCGACTGCTGAAGCAATGTTCCAAGAGATCCTCCATAGGCTTCTTCCGATACCCGAAGCGGAACGTTTTTAAAATATTGTCTGCAGGCTTCTGCTGTAGACGGGCCGATAGCAAACTGAACCGGGGCTTCTTGGGAGAGATGCTCTTTATGATACCGGAACCAGCCTTCAACTCCTTTTTTACTTGTAAATACCCAGGGAACCGGTCGGGATATAATCTCTTTCTGATGCGGGGCGGGGGTTACCCAGGAGTACGTACGAACCGGAACGCTGGAGAGTTGTATCCCCGCCTGTTTAAACTCCTGTATCACTTTACTGCTTTCCGTACGCGTTGATATAACATACATGGATTCGTATGTAACCCTTTAAAGGTTCGTAGTTCGCTTCAGGTACTCAATCAACTTGTCAGCCCCCAGTTTCAGCGCTTTTTCTGCAGCCTCTTCACCAAGGCTGTGTGCCTCCTTCAAAGGCCTGGCTAATTGCAACAAATTCTGATTCTTTCCATCGGGGTAAACCGTAGAAACAACTACAGCCACTTCTCCTTCTTTAACCAAAGCATACGCACCAACAGGGGCACTGCACCCTCCTTCAAGGACTTGCAGAACATCTCTTTCAATCTGTGTACACAATGCGGTTTCTTCGTCATGGACAAGGGAAAGTTTTTCAATGATACGGTGATCCTCTTCTCTTGCCATAACTCCTATGGCGCCCTGAGCCGGTGCGGGAATCATCCAGTCAAGATATTCATCAACAAGCACTTCGAGGCCTAATCTCTGAAGGCCCGCGGCAGCAAAAATAGCCGCTGTCCACTGGCTTTCAGCCAATTTTTTTAAACGGGTTTGCACATTTCCCCGAATATCAACGATGTGCGACTTTGGGTAACGTGAAAGCCACTGTCCAATTCTTCGGTTGCTGCTGCTTGCAATCGTATAAGCACCGGATTCGGAGACCCATTGGATGTTTCGTTCTTTGGGTATTGCCCGGGCATCACCTTCATGTTCAAAAAAGAGCTGTGCGGTTTGGCGACATACCAAAACATCACGATGATCCCCTCTTTGTGTAACTGCACCTATAACCAGCTGGTCAGGCAAGCGTGTTGGAATATCTTTCAGAGAATGAACGGCAATATCAATTTTTTTATTCAGGAGTGCCTCATCGAGTGCTTTAGTAAAAACTCCTTTGCCTCCCATCAACGGTAATGGAGTATCTAATACAAGATCCCCTTCTGTTTTAATAAAACAAATCTCGCATGGATTGCCCGCATCTTCCAGTACTTGCTTAACATATCGAGCCTGCCAAAGAGCCAGGGCACTGTCACGGGTTCCTATTCGTATCATCTGCAATTAATCGGTACGTGATGCTTCCGGTTTTAATTTAAACATGGAATGTACCACTTTAGTTATCTCTTCGGGAGACTCATGGTGCTCTTTCAGATGATCGATGGAGTAGGCCACAATTTTATTTACTATTCGGCGGGTAAGCATCTCCACCTGCTCTTGAGATTCTTCGGTTATACGGTTTTTAAACCGCTCCAGTTCACGAACGCGGATATCATGGAGTTTGTCATTCAGCGCCCGTATGGTCGGAACCACTCTTTGCTCCGATAGCCAAATACGGAAATTAGCTAATTCTTCATCAATGATGGCCTCTACCAAAGGCACATTCTCTTCCCTTCGCCGGCAGGCCTCTTCTGTAGTTTCTGTCAGTTGATCCATATTCACTAATTCAACCAGTGGGTGATCGGCGAATTTTGGATCGATATTTCTGGGAACAGACAGATCGAGCATCACTACTTTTTGATTACTTTCTTCCAGATCCTTCCAGTATTTCATACCAACAATCGGAAAGTCGGCTCCAGTGGCAACGATCACCAGGTCCGCTTTCTTAAGATGGTCTGAAAGGGATTCGAAACCAGCCACAGGCAACTGAAACCTGGAACCCAGCCTTTCCGCCCGTTTAAGGCTTCTGTTCAACAATGTTACATTACTTGCCCCCAAAGAAAGCAGATTCTTACAAGTTATTTTCCCGATCTTTCCGGTTCCAACCAGTAAAATGTGTTTATCCTTGAATGATCCCAGCTTCTTTCTGGCAAACTGCACGGCCGCATACGCTGTCGTAGCAGCACCACTGGCTAAATCCGTTTCCGTCCTTGACCTCTTATGTGTACGAAGAACAAACTGCATAAGACGGTGCATCGTACCGTCTACCATACCTAATGAATGCGCATAATCGTATGCTTCTTTCACCTGCTTGATAATCTGAAGATCCCCTAAAATTTGAGCGTCCAGCCCTACCGCCACTCGAAGCAAATGCCGGACAGCCAATGCACCGGAGAGCATAAAACCCAGGTCGTCAAAAGCTTCCTGATCTCCGTCACTGTGTTTAAGCAACAATTCAACCAATACCCCGGGGGTTTGGGTCCGCCCAAAAATCTCTGTTCTGTTGCACGTTGAGATTAAAATGACATCCTTTAACCCAATGATCCTGGCATCATCCATAAACCGTTCTTTCTGTCCCTCTGACATACTAAACCGCTCACGGATTGCCACACTGGCTTTCCAGTGATTGATTCCTACTGCTGCAAACTCGTTTAGCTGAGATTCTACTTCGTTCATTACCCGTTTAAAAACTGAGGCTTGTGGTTTATTTTCCGGAATTGGGAATACCCGTAATATGCCCTATTTTTTTGGAAATTTCATCCTGAAGTGCTTGAAGAAAGTACGGATGATCATTCAATCCTTTTGTTATCAATAATTTAGGGGTATATTTTTTTCTTTCTTCAATTTCTTCCCTAAGTTCAATATTCAATTCGTGCAAGGTTTCAATATGATCCGTCACAAAGGCTACCGGTATAAGAAGCAGGTTTCGAATGCCATAGTCCATGAGCCGGAATACCAACTCCTCTGTATTCGGCTGCGTCCACTTTGAAGGGCCGACACGAGATTGATAACCGAGCCAATAAGGTTCCTGAAACCCCCTTATTTTCATAATTTCTTCAACGGTTTCTTCAATATGTTTCGTATACGGATCCCCTTTATTGACCTCTGAAAGAGGTGTGCCATGAGCCGTGAAGACCAGGTGTACCTTACTTCGCTCTTCCTCCGTAAATCCATGATCCAGCTGTTCCTGAATTCTGCTGTTTAATGCCGCCAGGTAGTTCTCGTTTTTATGGTAGGAGTCGATGTGGTATTCATGCCACATGATATCCCGGCCTTCTTCACTCTTTCTTTGCCGAATATCTTCCCAATTACGAAAACTGCTCCCCGTTGTTGTATAGGAAAACTGCGGATAAAGAGGCAATAACACGAGATGCTCAATGTCATCTTTCAAAGCCTGCTCGAAAATGTCATAGTCAAAGGGTACCCAATATCGCATGGCGGTATAGACGTGCACATCGTGATCCGGCCAACTCGATCGAAGCTGTTTTTCCAGTTCACGCCTCTGTATTTCGGTCAGGGAGTTTATCGGAGAACAACAATCCGATATGACCTTGTTTTTTCGATTTGGGCAATACGAACTACCCAGACAGCCATTGGGACAGCCATTTATTTCCCGGTATTTTTCAGCTACTCCTTTATAACGCAGTTTTGCGATTAAACGGGCAAGCCGCTTTTGAAAAGTTCCGCCACCCAGATTAATAATATCCTGATCACCAAAAAGATTCTCCAGAAACGTCCGTACCGCAGATTCAGAGGTTGGACCACCCAGATTCAGTAATACAACACCTATTTTCACGTTCAACACACTATTTTTTGAATAAAAACTACCGTATATAACCTATTCAAGCTGACTTCCGTTCTGAATACTGTCGATTTATCCCTCAGGCTTCCTGTTCACGCTCACCAACAGCTTCCGGCACAGGATCTAAATAGAAGAAAAACCGGCTACCACGGCCTACATCACTGTTAACATGCACATCGCTGCCGTGTGCAATCAGGATTCCTTTCACTACAGACAGGCCCAGTCCCGTACCTCCTTTATCCCTTGACCGGGCTTTGTCCGTTCTGTAAAAGCGATCGAACAATCTGGGCCAGTGCGCTTCGGGTATTCCGATTCCGGTATCGGAAACAGATACCTCTACTTTTCCATCCACTTTTTGATAGGATAAAGTTATAGACCCTTTGTTGGTAAATTTTATGGCATTTGAAACCAGATTATCTAATACCTGCTCTATTTTATCCGGATCGGCATAAACCATACACCGATGGGTATCTGCCTTCAGCTCAATATTTTTTTGTTTAGCTGCCGGCCTGTACCATTCCTTAATATTCTCGGTGACCACCGCTAAATCAACCTCTTCGAACATAATAAAATTCTCATCCGAATCGAATCGCTGCAGAGTCATGAGATCCTTAAACAGCCGGTCGATACGCTGAGCCTGGCTTCTTACATTTTTAACATATTTGAGTCTTTTCTCGTCATCCAGATTGGTAAGCTCCAGCATTTCCAGGGAACCCATAATTGTATGAAGAGGGTTACGAACTTCATGCGTAATATCCGCAAAAAACTGGCTCTGTTTTTCGTTAAGTTTCTGAAGATGCTCATAATCGGCTTTGAGTTTATGCGCCATTTTATTCACCGATTCAGCCAGTATTCCGATTTCATCCTTTCTCTTCACCCGAATCAAATGATTGGTATCTCCTTTTGCAACACGCTCCACATCGCTGGTTAACTTTAGCAAAGGACGAGCCATATAGTGCGCCAGAATAGCGCTGAATACAAGAATAATGATCATCGAAATCACCAGGCCCAGCGATATGATTTGCCTGACTTTGGTTGCCGGACCAAAAATCAGACTTTTTTCCTGATTGATGACAAAAAAGCGAGCCGGGTTCCGACTTTCGTCCAATGTAGCATACACCCGGATATGTTCATCATCCGGATTGTTGATCGTCCGTATCATCTGTTCGTTTCCTGCAAGCTGCTGAATTTCGTCGAGCCTGAGGTGGAGGTGAGGTGAGCGCTGGGTTCCATCCGGATATGCGGCAATCATCTCGCCGTTTTTATCATACAATGCTATATGATAATCTGTTGCTTTACCCACTCGTTCAAGTTCATTCTGAAGCCCGCTTCCCTCCGGAAGAAATTTAAGGGTATGCATCATCCAGTAGGCATCGCTCTCTACGTCTATGACGGCCTGTTCAAGGAGATAGGCTCTTATATAAAAAATGGCATAGGCACTTCCGGCAGTTACCGTTGTAATTAAAAGCACCGTAATTGTCCAGCCAAGTTTCGAGCGGATTTTCATTTAGACATCAAGGATTTACTTACAATGAAAAAGCCAACTCTTTGTTAAGACCGTAGCCCATCCCCCGATAGGTTTTAATCAGCTCTCCTTCTTCTCCCAGTTTCAGCCGCAAATTCTTGATATGCACATCAACCGTCCGGTCAAATACATATTTTTCTTCATCGGTGATAAACTCAAGGATCTCCTGCCTGGAGTATACTCTTTTGGGGTTTTCAAAAAAAAGTTTCAGCAACTTGAACTCAGTATTGGTAAGCTCCATCTTAGTACCATTTTGCCAGGCTTCCATGTTGTCTGAAGTAATAAATATATTCCTGAAACCTACCCAGCTTCCTTTTTCACGCGGACGCCTGCGAAGCAACGACTCCACATGAGCTTTAATCAGATTCAGGCTGGCCGGCTTTGGAATATAATCATCGGCTCCAAGAGACAGCCCGGCAATCTCATCCTTCTCTTTATCCTTGGCTGTCAGAAAGATAACAGGAACATCATTTAGAATGGGGTGCTTCCTCAGATAATTGCAGATCTCATAACCGTCTTTTTCCGGAACCATTATATCAAGAATGGCGAGATCTATATTTTGGGCATTGTGATCTATAAGATCCAGGGCTTTTTTACCATCCATAGCCAACAAAACCCGGTAATCATGCAACTCTAAATAATTTGACAGCATTTCTGCCGGTTCGGCTTCGTCTTCGACCAGTAAGATTGTACGTTTAAAATTCAAACCAATGAAGTTGTTTTGTTACAAACACGATACCAGGCATATGTGATGCCTCTATACGGTTACAAGTAGTTGAAAAACAAAAAATGAGCAGGTGCTAAATATACAAATTTTCTTTAAAGGAAAGTATTCCGGGAAATCTACTCTCCGTTTTGTGATGTATTTTTCCATAGCAGTACGTGGTAGGCAACAAAAACCAGGAAAACAACCGAAAACATAAATACAAAATCCGCAGCCAATGCGGACAGGTCTGCAAAAAAAGCACGGCTCATACCGCTATATACATACTCGATAAACAAGACAAGTACCGGCAATAAAGCCGCCATTTTAAGGCTTTCCCAAAAAATGTGATTCCATTTTCTTTTTTTTGCTGTCAGATGTTCTTCCATAACCGGTACCCTTCCGATGTAAATGAACCCTCTTAATGTACAAATACCATACAATGTAAATACTGCTACATCATTTTCCTTCTTTTATTTAAAAAAGCCAACAATGCATAATCGAACGCCTCCTGGGTATCGATTTCTTCATACATAATATTGGCTTCGCTGCAGGCCATGCGAATCTGATGGCCATACTCCCTCATGCGTTTTTGATAATCCTCTCTGACCTGAGCCGGAATTACATCCATTTCTGCTCCGGTTTCCAGATCCCTGAAAACCATTCGATTCCCGGCGAAGTCCAGTGCCCGTTCACTTTTCCTTTCAAGCAAGTGAAACAAAATAACTTCATGCTTGTTGTGCCGCAAGTGTTTTAATGCCGAAATGAGATGTTCTTGCCGGTCTGTATTTTCAAATAAATCGGTAAACACAATTACCAGGCTGCGCCTGTGTACCTGTTCAGCAAGGCGGTGGATGGCATCGGCGGATGCTGTTTTTCGTCTATCCGTCTCATCCTTGTCATAGACCTCTAAAATCCCCTCAAGCGTTTTGAAAAAGTGGATCAAATGAGCATAAGACGACTTGGGAGTCACCATATCTTTGATGGTATCATCAAACGGTACCAGTCCAAATCCATCTCGCTGCCGATGCAGCATATAAGCCAGTGCCGCAGCAAGATGGACCGCATAACGAAGTTTGCTCCACTCTGCAAAATGCCGAAACTGCATGGAACTGCTTACATCCAGCATCATATAACATCGTAGATTGGTCTCTTCTTCATATTGTTTAACAAAAAAACGTTCTGTTTTTCCGTAAACTTTCCAATCCAGGTGTTTTAATTCATCCCCGGGATTGTATGGCCGGTGTTCGGCAAACTCGACACTGAATCCATAATATGGACTTTTATGCAGGCCACTGATAAAGCCTTCGACAATTTGCCTGGCCTTGAGGTCCATCGGTGTCAGCCTGTTAAGTAATTCGGGGGAAAGCAGCATAACGTTTTTTATTGTTTTTCCACAGTGAATGATGACAAGATATCATCCAGATTCCGGCTGTACAATTATATTTGTACTCACTACAACACTCAAACTTCACTAAAGTTTTTTTATTTTGTAGTCTTTTAAAACTGGCCGGGTTTATTCTTTAGTCCCCACGAATAATGTACATAACCGATAAAGACCACCTGATCTCTTCGCTGCAAAAAGCAGTGCCGATGCCCCCTGCAAACAGGGTATTGATGGTGGATCCTGCTTTTTTTTCGGTAGATTATGTGATAAACCCCCATATGGAAGGAAATATCGGGACGGTGGATCATAACGTTGCCCGGGCACAGTGGCAGTCTGTTCATGATATTTTTACACAGCTTCGATTAAACGTTTCTGTCCTGGAAGGTCAAAAGGGCCTGCCGGATATGGTTTTTTGTGCTAACCAAAGCCTTCCTTTTATAGATGACGAAGGAAACAAATCGGTTGTAATGAGCCATATGTATTCTGAGCACCGAACAAACGAAGTCCCGTTTATTGAACAATGGTTTCGCCGGCAAGGTGTTCAAATTCACTTTCTGAAAACAGCTTCGGCGTTTGAAGGAATGGGGGATGCACTTTGGCATTATAAAAAACGGTTCCTGTGGGGTGGATATGGCTTCAGGACGAGCCCTGAAGTGTATCAGGAAATTCAAGACCTTTTTAATACTCCTGTAGCTCTATTAAAGCTCACACATCCCTCATTTTATCATTTAGATACCTGTTTCTGTATTCTGAATGAGCAATCTGTGCTGATATATCCCGATGCATTTGACGCCGATGGGCTGGAGTGGATTCATGCGGGGTTTAAGCGGGTGATCTATGCCCCGGAGCACGAAGCCAAAAAGCTATTTGCTTGCAACGCATGCTGTCCCGATGGCA
>JASCXY010000200.1 GCA_030012235.1 Balneolaceae bacterium ANBcel3
CGGCATTTTCTGCCATCAGTTTAGTAACCCCTTGTTCGTACAGATTTGCGAGTTCCTCTGCATATTTTTTTTAAAGATACTTTTCGTAATGCTTTACATAATCAAGCGAAATATTTCCCTTTGTATATTCTTGTTTTATTAAGGCCAGTAGTTTTTCCCATGATTCTTCGTTGATATAAATGTTGGCTATCACATTAAAGTCAAGCCACCGGTTTTTCTTTTGAATATCACTAACCATTTTTTCTTTCTAAAATTGTCGATCAACGTTTTGCAGCTACCCGAAGGTGGCGATTTCGAAGCACTTCACTGTCAAGTAAGCACAAAATTTGATAGAAGTACAAAGCTTGATATAACCACTGAACCGCCACTTTAGGGTAGGTGCTGTTGGCAGATCGTTCCTCCTTTTGATATACAAATTTAGACCCTCAAGATTCAATTATATCTAAGCGAACTTGATGCTCTTTTCCATCTTTGTACAGCAAAATTTTCGCAGGGGCTTCACCAAATCGAACTTCAACGCCATCTACTGATCCAGCAAGTAGCCCGCTTTGAAGCTTGCCCGGGTTCATGATCTCTATACGATACTTTGTGGCATGGTCATCCAAGAGCAAATCTACTGTAAAACCTTCCCAGCTTTCTGAAATGGCAGGGTTTAACAAAAGTGAATTACCATTGAACTGGATACCAAGTATAGATTCCAATGCCACCCGATACATCCATCCTGCGGAACCGGTGTACCAACTCCATCCTCCTTGTCCGGTGAGTGGATCTTCTCCATACACATCTGCTGCTATCACATATGGCTCTACCTTATAATTATCTGCTGAAGCTTTATCCAATGCATGATTGATGGGGTTGATCATATTGAGATAATGCACTGCCTTTTCACCCATACCCATGGCCGCAAATGCCTTTACAGTCCAAAGTGCAGCATGGGTGTATTGCCCTCCATTTTCTCTTACTCCCGGAATGTATCCTTTGATATAGCCCGGATCTTTTTCCGTTTTATTAAAAGGTGGTGATAACAACCGAATAAATTTGCCTTTCTCGGAAACCAGATGATGTTCCACGGCTTGAAGGCTTAGTTTTCCTCTTTCGGGAGAAGCCACACCAGAAAAAATAGACCAAGCTTGAGAAATGGCGTCTATTCTACATTCTTCGTTTACTGCAGAACCAATAGGCGTTCCATCATCGTAAAATGCCCTCAAGAACCATGCTCCGTCCCATCCGTTTTCATTGAGCTTTACTTTCAGTTCTTTGGCTGTCAAAGCATAGTGATCGGCTCTGAGTGCATCATCCATACTACGGCAAATTATTTCAAACTTCACGAGTATATCATATATAAAGAATCCAAGCCAAGCACTTTCGCCCTTTCCGGCCTCTCCTACGCGGTTCATTCCGTCATTCCAATCGCCTCCGCCAATAAGTGGCAGACCATTTACTCCAAACTTCATTGAAATATCAATGGCCTTACAGCAATGTTCGTATAGGGTATCAGTTTGTTCTAACGTACTGGGATGCAGATAAACTTCGTGTTCAGTAGGTTCAAGCTGACGAGCTTGTATATAACGGACTTTTTCTGCTAAAATCGAAGTATCTCCTGTTGATGTTACATAAAAATCAAGCACATAAGGAAGCCAAAGCCTGTCATCGGTGATTTTAGACCGAATGCCTCTACCCGTAGGTGGATGCCACCAATGGAGGACATCTCCCTCTAAAAATTGTTGTCCAGCATGAAGCAAGATTTGATTTCTGCAAATGAGCGTGTCGGCATACAATGCGGCCATGGAATCTTGTAACTGATCTCTAAATCCAAAAGCTCCTCCAGCTTGATAAAAACCTGTTCTTGCCCACATGCGACTGGATAGATTTTGATACATCAGCCAACCATTTACGAGCAAGTTCAATGATTTATCTGGTGTAGAAATACGAACTTTCGCACCTATATCCTTCCAAAATGTTTGAATATTTTTAAACGCTGCTTCCACTTGGTTGAGTTCAGAAAACTCACGAATGATATTTTCTGCCGACTCGCGGTTGCTAGTTTCTCCCTCTAAAAAGATAAGCGTGATGCTTTCACCAGGGCTAAGCTCCAGGTAGGTTTGTAAAGCTGCACATACATCTCCACCATAAATAATGTTGTTATCAAGCCATTTTACCGTTTCAATGGCGAGCGGCTTGCCTAAGGAACGATTGCGACCAATGAATCGATTTCGGTCTGTTGAAAATCTATACACAGCATCCGTACATGGATTGATGATTGTAGAAAAAACAGTACGCCCTGCAAACTCATTGTTGTAGTGATTACAAGCGAAAAGTGTTGATCCATCCGTGGATACTTCCTGATTTACAAACCGTGAAGAGATGGAGCGGTCCACTCCCATAACTCTATCCAGATACCTAAATACCGAAAGTTTTTGCGTGCTTGATGTTTTGTTTTTTAAGGTAAGTGTTGAGAATTTTAAGGCTTTGTTAGCATGCACAAACTGAAGCAAGGATTGTTGCAATCCATTAGTTTCCAGCTTGAAAACTGAATACCCGAAGCCATGGATGACCTTATAAGAAGTTGCTGCTGCAACAGGGCCTGGGCATGGAGACCAGTAGTGCATATTTTCTTCATCACGAATATAGAAAGCTTCTGAATGCGGGTCTTTTATGGGGTCATTGGACCAAGAAGTGAGCTTGTTCTCCCGACTGTTTTCACTCCAGGTATAGCCTGCACCTCGCTCTGATACCGTAAAGCCGAAATTGGGATTGGCAATTACATTAATCCATGGAGCAGGTGGCAAAATAGGAATACCTGTTTGAGGGTTTGTTTTGATGATTAGCTGATATTCGGTACCATCTGCAGAGAAGCCTCCATAGCCATTAAAGAACTGAAGCTCCTTTTCCCATGCTTCAAACACCTCATTATCAAGGATATTTAGCCCTTTTAAAGGGCTGTACAACTTTTCATCATGATTAAAATACCAGGACTCAGTTTCGGTCTTTTGAAAATTTTTAGACAGGTTTGGCAGTTGCTTGTTCCATACCACGTTTGCTACACTTAGCAATAGTGTAAAAGCATCTGCTTGTATTTTATCTGCTTTGTAAATAAAGATGCCAGCTCTTTTATTAAATACTTCTCGCTCAAGGGAGGATTCAATAGCTACTTGAATGGCCTCCTGAATTTCGTCTATATACCCGTGTGCATGTTCATTAATAATAAGTAATTCAGATTCAATACCCCGCTTACGCCAAAAAGAATGTGCTTTTAGCAAGAGTTTCACATGTTTTAGCTGATTGGTCTCATTGATTCGGAAAATTATTAGAGGGAAATCACCTGAAATGCCATAAGCCCAGAGATCTGCTTGCTTTTTGCGATTAGAAAGAAGTGTTTGAAGGTCTGTCCTGAAATTAGGTACACCAAACAAGAGGAAAGCAGATAGTTTTTGGAAAAGATGTGCCTGATTTGCCCGGATGCCCATGTGATTCAATTCTACCAAACCGTAAATGGAGGCTAAATCAAAAGCTCTGTTGACAGCCAGCTGACTATCATAAATCTTGGCAATTTGTAACGCTTCTTCTTTGGATTTTGCAAAACCAAGACCAAAGCTCAGGTTGGCTTTTTCTCCCGGTTGAAGGATGATTTGCTTTCTTAAACTGACAATGGGGTCTGAAACATTGCCTTGAAACCTTTTGAGTATAAACCCATCTGTCAATGCTATCGGATTGCTTAGCGATCTGCCTTTACCAATAAAATTTGATCTTTCTGTTTCAAATCCAATGGGTTTGACTACATGAATTTGATTGTTGCATGCAAAAGTATGAATCAGATATTTAGGAGATTCTGCCTTGCTTCTCGGCCTTCTTTTGGCCAAAATAGCATCATTCTCTTCGATATACTCTGTTTCAATAAACAACTTTGAAAATGCCGGATGGGCATTATGATGCATTAAGCCATTGAGCATAACTTCTGCATAACTTGTAATTTCAAGCACCCTTTTTCGATCTGAATAATTCGTAAAAGTGAGTTTCCTGAGCTCAATAGGGTGATCAGGCGATACGCATATTTCTGAGGTAGTTTCAATCCAATTATCTACACGCGAACAGATTACTTTGCCATTGTGAAACCATGTATCGTAGCGATCGGGTTTGCGCTTCACCGGCTGATGCATTGCAGACCAATATTCACCACTTTCTACATCTTTAATGTAGAAATACAAGCCTAGAGGATCTGTTGTTGGGTCTGCTTTCCAGCCATTTAAAGTGATGTCTTCCGTTTTGGCATAACCACTACCGGCATGTGTTATCATTGATGAAAAACTCCCATTTGATAAGCTATGTAAGCGAGGAGGTGTTAAATCAAGTTCGTTGATTCCTG
>JASCXY010000201.1 GCA_030012235.1 Balneolaceae bacterium ANBcel3
GAAAGTATTCTGAACCGTACCGTTTTCCAAAATGACAGCTACTCCCGATTATTAAGTCAACGTATATCTAACTACATGTTAGGATTACCCGAGGATGCCTATGAGCAATTCATCGAAGAGGTCCGACATATAACTCCCGATGATATTCACCGGGTTGCCAACAAGTATTTACATCCGAATGCGCTGCAGGTAGTTGTCGTTGGAAACAGAGCACTTGTAGAAGATCAGCTTGACGAAATCGGAAGTTTCAAAGAACTGGATATCCGGATACCCCGACCGGGAGAATCTGTAGAAAGACCGCAAGTGATCGGTGATGAAGCCGGTGGGCGTACATGGCTCAATAAAATGTCTTCGGCCATTATTTCTGAGGATATCCAGGTAAATGCCTTCATTACTGAAGGAAGCCAAACGGTGGAAACGATGCAGGGCCCCATGGAAATGGGGGTTACCCGGATCATTGTGTCCTCTGATGATATCCGGTTGGATATCCGAACCGCCATGGGTGCGATACAGATGGTTATTGAAGGCGATTCCGGAAAAATGGTAGCAGGGGGACAAGAACAGCCCCTCCCATCAGATAATGTTGAATCTATGAAGCTTGAAACCCTTAGAGATCCGATCATGATCGCACAGGGTAAAGAGGTACTGCCAGTTACACTGGTTGAGCAAGACAAGGAACAGGCCGTTTTATATATCGGCGGAGAAACAGACGCCTATGTTGTTATAGATAAAGAAACCGCGTTGCCGGTGCAGATCAATTACACCCAGTTTGATGAAGCTTCCGGAAGTGATCTTGATTTGGAAGTGCATCTCAGCGACTGGACAGAACATGAGGGAATCACTTATCCTTACAGCGTGAACGTATCTTCCGATGGTGAAACCATTTCCTCCATTACGTATACCAGACACTATTCAAAATAATTCGCGGTATCCTTGTCCGCCGGCATCGCCGGCGGACAATAATTTTTTCCTCATTCGGTTATTATAGGCATATGTAGCCACTGTCCGTTTGTTACATCTGTAAAAAAAGCTTTAATATTTGTTTTTATTAGACATTTTTTTGATTTTACAAGGCACGGCTTAAATCTAAACCATATAGACAAGCACAACATAGTACAGAAAAGGTCACTCCTGAAACATATTCTGTATTCCGTGCAAATATATGTATGGGCTAAATGGAGTGATCAATGTTCGGGCTATTGAGATAGTCCGCACTGGTAGCGTCGGTTGTTACCTGCCCGTTTTGAGTTACAAGAGCTGCAAGCCCTGAATATGTTGCGTTCAGCTTGGTTTTTATCATAATTTTAAAAAACCGCTTAGGGCATTAACCGAATCTTTCAATTTTAAGAAAAGGAGGTCGCATTGGCATACTTCGATTATACACCCGAAGCATCGTTTTTTATTAACGGGAAAGCCCCGAAGTATAAATCGTACAACCTTAGAAACTATCACACCATCCCCCAGGTCAAAAATCTCCCGGAAGATCTTCGGTTTAATATCGAGGTGGTCGGGCATGTGCTGCCGTTTAAGGTAAATAATTACGTAATAGAAGAACTTATCAACTGGGACAATATTCCTGATGATCCCATTTTTCATCTTACGTTTCCCCAAAAAACCATGCTTAAACCGGATCATTTTGACCGGATGGCAGAAGTAATCAAAAGCGACGCCTCAAAAGAGGTAATACAAGAAACAGCCAACCAGATCCGCCTGGAACTGAACCCTCATCCTGCCGGACAACTGGAAGAAAATACCCCCGAACTTGAGTGCCAAAAGTTATCCGGGATGCAGCATAAGTATCAGGAAACCGCGCTGTTTTTTCCTGCTCAGGGACAAACATGCCATGCGTATTGCACGTTCTGTTTTCGGTGGCCACAGTTTGTGGGTATTGATGAACTCAAGTTTGCCATGAAAGAAGCGGAGTTGCTCGTTGAATACCTTAAAGAACATCCAGAGGTAACGGATGTCCTTTTCACGGGTGGGGACCCTATGATTATGAAGGCCCGGGTTCTTGCTACTTACATTGAACCTCTTCTTGAAGCCAATCTTCCAAACCTTAAAAATATTCGGATTGGGACCAAGGCTCTAGCCTACTGGCCATACAAATTTATAACGGATAAAGATGCCGGGGAAACCCTGGATCTCTTCAAAAAAGTAAATGAAGCTGGTATTCAGCTCGCTTTTATGGGGCATTTTTCACATCCTGTGGAACTTTCAACAGACGCATGCAAGGAAGCTATTCGCAGGATTCGCTCTACCGGAGCCCAAATCAGAACACAGTCTCCTCTTCTTCGCCACATCAACGACGATGCCGATTGCTGGGCAGATATGTGGGCTGAGCAGGTAAAACAGGGGCTCATCCCCTACTATATGTTTGTAGTACGTGACACAGGCGCCCGACATCATTTCGATATTCCGCTGGTCGAAGCCTGGGATATTTTCAGAAATGCGTTCAAACAGGTCAGCGGTATTGCACGAACGGTCCGGGGCCCAAGTATGTCTGCCGGACCCGGCAAAGTACATGTTCTTGGTACCAGTGAAATTGCCGGAGAGAAAGTATTTGTACTCCAGTTCCTGCAGGGCAGAAATCCCGATTGGGTTGGGAAACCGTTTTTTGCCAAGTATAACGAGAATGCCGTCTGGCTGGATGACCTTGAACCGGCTTTCGGAGAAGAACGCTTCTTCTTCGAAGAAGAATCCTCATATACCGAAGAGCATAATCTTCATGAAACCAACGGTAAGTCCAATGGAACTTCTTTTGATTTCAATGATCAGTTTTTTGGAAAAATGAACTGATCGTATAACCGGAATATTCCGTGTCAGAAAGGTGTATTCTTAGGGATACACCTTTTTTTATTTCTGCTCCACGGTAAAAAGTCCGTTGTTGTAGATAGCAACAGCTCTTCCCTTCAAACGATGATCTAAATAAGGAGTATTTTTTGATTTGGACTGTATTCCTTCGCGACGGCATACCCACTCTTCGTCGGTATTAAACAACGTAAGATTGGCTTTTTCACCCGTTTCCATTTTCGGAACCGGAAGATGCAGAATGCTCCTGGGGGCATCGGTGAGTTTGTACACTGCTTTTTGCAGAGAGAGCTTCCCCGGATGAAGTAATTGCATACAGATGATACTCCAGGCCGTTTCAAGGCCGATAATCCCATTGGGTGCATAGATGAACTCCACTTCCTTCTCATCCACAGAGTGGGGAGCATGATCGGTACAAATTACATCAATGGTGTCATCTGCGAGTCCTTCAATCATCGCCTCCACGTCATCCGCTGTACGAAGCGGAGGATGCATTTTCCAGTTGGTATCAAAATGCTGTCGCTCAATTTCTTCATCGGTAAGATGAAAATGGTGCGGACACACTTCCGTCGTCACCTTAATTCCTTTTTTCTTTGCCTGGCGGACCAGGTCTACTCCGTTTCGTGTACTGATATGTGCAACGTGAATATGGCCCCCGGTAAGTTCTGCCAGCATGATATCCCTGGCAATCATAATCTCTTCCGCAATGGACGGTGTTCCGACGAGTCCAAGGCGCGTGGATATTTTGCCTTCGTGCATATGACCGGGCCGGGATAAAGGCAAGTCCTCCTCATGGTTGATAACCGGAACACCCAGCATGGCTGAATACTCAAGAGCTATCCTCATCAACTTGCTGTCCTGTACAGGGTCGCCATCATCACTGAATGCTACCGCCCCTCCCTCTTTCATATCCGCCATTTCGGCCAGTGATTTTCCTTCACGATTTTTGGTCACTGTACCAATGGGAAATACCTCAACCGGCTGTCCGGCGGCTTGCTTCAACACATAGGAGACTACATCCCGGGTATGTATCGGCGGATTCGTGTTCGGCATACAAGCTACACCTGTAAAGCCTCCGGCCGCAGCTGCACGACACCCCGTTTCGATGGTTTCTTTATGTTCAAACCCGGGTTCTCTTAAATGTACATGCATATCAAACCATCCTGCAGACACATAGGCACCCTTTGCATCAAAAACCTTTTCTTCTCCGGAAGCTTCCAGACCAGGCTCTATTTCGGAAATGACTCCCTGCTTAATACGAAGATCAACAATATGAGAACCATCGTTTCGGGCGTCCACCGGCCGGACGTTCTTTATCAAAAGATTATCTGTGGGATTCATAAAAAAACTTAAATGAGGTGTTCGAAATAGTTTAGAAAAACCTGAGGCCTTCCATATTACGTATGCTCCGGCAAACCGGTCAGCGTTTTAAGATACTGCTCCTGTTGCTTTAATGGAACCATTTTCTGCCAAAACGAATGTAACGAACCGACAAAT
>JASCXY010000202.1 GCA_030012235.1 Balneolaceae bacterium ANBcel3
CCGGTCGCCGTTTTCAGTAAGTCCTGCACCTCCTTGACCAGGATACTCATATCCAGTTCTGTTTTTTTCACCTCCTTGCGGCCTGTTCTTGAATACTGAAGCAGGTCTTCTATGAGGGTTCCCATCTGGCTGGATGCAGAAGATATGGTATTGAGATAGTGTTGTGCTTTTTCCGGTAATTCCTCTTTAAACTTGCTTTCAAGCAAATCTACATAACCATTAATATGCCGGAGAGGTGCCTTGAGGTCATGTGACACCGAATAGGTAAAGGTTTCCAGTTCTTTGTTTACCGAATGCAGCTGCTCTGTCCGTTTTTTTACCCGATCTTCAAGCTCATTATACAGATGGATACTTTCAAGTGCCCGGGCTGCTGCATCGGCAAGGGTTTGCAACAATTGCATTTCCGTTTCACCGGGAGTATAGGGTTCCTTCCAGTAGTTTCCTATGGCGCCTATAGGCTCCGATACATTCACGGGAACCATGGCGAGGCTATTTACAAATGTTGGCTTGTAGACATCCTTGGGAATTCGTTTATCAGAAAAAACATCCTTAATAATAACCTGTTGATTATTTTGCATAACCCAGCCACTTATACACGAATCCATCTTAAAACGCTTTCCTTTCCAAAGGGGCTGGATGGCATCTTCATTCACATAAAAGCAATCGTCTTCTTCCTTATAAACCAACGTAGCGCCATCCGCACCGATAAGTCTGCGTGCCGATTTAGCCACAATATCCTGCACGTCTTCCAAGGATTGGGCCGAGGATAACTGCTGAATGGATTCGATTAGAAGATGAAGTCGCTGATTAAGTTTTTTTATTTCCAGCTCTTTTTGCTTTCGGTCGTTGATGACCTCGGTATAGAGGACAATACCACCCACGGAGCCATCGGTTTCATACCAGGGCCGGCATTCCCAGCGGGTCCAGTCATGTGTACCGTCTTCCCTGAGGAAGTAATCCTCCTCTGAGTTTAAAACTTCTCCCTCCAGGGCTCTTTGATGCACTTTTCTCCATTTTTCAGGAATATCGGGGAATACCTCATAGTGATGTTTTCCAATGATATCCTGTTCTTTAACTCTGTAGTCCCTAAGATACCTCTGGCTTACATAAATATAGTTCAGGTCTTTATCATGAACGGCAACCGCACTTTGATCATGCTCGATGATATATTGCATCAGTTCATAGGAATGATACAGCGCTTTTTCTGCTTTTCTGATTTCTGTGATATCCCTTCCAACCCCCACAAGACCCTCGACCTCTTTCTTGTCATTGTATATAGGCGACAGAGTAGTTTGGTAGTAGACGATATCAGAGTCTTTGGTTATCGTCCATTCATAACTCACCATTTCGCCTTTCAATGCCCTGGCATTCGCTTTTTCATGTACTTCAGCATCTTCAGCACCCAATATTTCACGAGCCGTTTTTCCTAAAAATAATTCTGGACTCAACCCCTGTTTTTTTACCCATGGCCCGAATACGCCTGTATGACGCTGGTTCCTGTCCAGGGTATACACCGTATCACTCATGGAGGCCATTATATTACGAAACCGGGCTTCACTTTCACGCAAAGCCATTTCAATGCTCTTTTGTTCTGAAATATTACTGCTAACCGTCGCCCAGCCAACAGGTTCATTATTGGAGTCGATGACCCTAAACAGGTGATATCGAACCCATATAGGCTCATGGGTCTGAAAGTGACGCATTTGGATTTCTACACTGCCGTGGCCTTCACGAAGGACACGAGGGAAGAATTTTTTTTCAATAAACGCCTGATCCTCAGGAAAAAAATAATCCTTAACCTTTACCTCACAGGCCGCAGCTATGTCAGGCAAACCTACCATTTGCCGGCCGGCTGGGTTCACATATACAGGATTCATATCAAGATCAAACATGCCAATAAACTCGTTACTGCTTTCGGCAATCAACTCGAGTTTTTTTCTTTCCTCTTCGACACGTTTGCGCTCTGCATTGGCAAATAGCTGTGCCACCAAATGCGTAACTGCACTCAAAAAAGATTTCTCATCGGTATGCCATTCCCTGGCAGTGTGCCTGTGCTCAGCAGACAGAACTCCTATTAATCTTCCATCCTGCTGAATAGCTGAATCCAGTAAAGAGTTTATGTGCAAAGGAAGAAAATAGTCTTTCGCCAATTCTTTCGTTCGTGGATCCTTTAAAGCATCTTTAGCAGCAATCTGACTATCTGTTTTCAGTGCGTGCGTATAGGATGGAATATCCGCCGTGTTCAATACCTCTATTTCCGGATGAATACCGGTGTCGGCATCATGCAGCATCAGACGTGACAATTGCGTTTGATCTTCTGAAATGAGCCACACACTTGTTCTGTGTACCTGCAGTGCCTCGGCAAGCCTGGTGGTCATCAACCTCAAAGCCTCATCCACTCGGCTGTGTACAAAGGCATCATGAAAGGAAAGTTCTGCGATCAGGTTTCGTTGCCTTTTTGCACGTTCAGCGCTCTTTTTAAAAAACTCTTCATTCTTTTTTCGCTCGGTGATATCCTGCACCATACCAACAGACTGAATGATACCACTATCATCACCTCGTGTATGGAAACACCGCTCATACACATGGCGGACTTCTCCCGTATCCTTACGAATAATCCGGTGTTCAATCTCATATTTCTCGACACCGTTACGCAGTGAATTGGTATATGCCTCATCTACAACATCCCGGTCATCAGGGTGGATAAACTCAAGAAAGCTTTCATAATTAACCTTGATTTCCTTCGGATCACATCCAAAAATGCGATAAACCTCGTCCGACCATATCAGTTTATTTGTGGTCAAATCCAGTTTCCAGCTTCCTACCTGTGCAATTTCCTGGGATTGGGATAATATAGTATTGCTTTCACGATAGGATTCATTTTCCGTTTCTAACCTGGATAACTGTTTTTTTTGCTGCCTTGTTTTCAAGCCCAGCAACAAGGCCAGTAAAACTAAAAAAAACATACCGGCTAATGCCGCAATGACCCAGCCCCTATAAGGCTCCCATGTTGTATGAACGCTTTTCATTTGCGTTATTTTTCCCGTTCCCTCATGCCATTCTCTCCCCGTTTGTATGAATGGATTCCACCCGAAACAGGCATGGTTCGGTTCAATGAAAAGTCTTTTTTCTCTGATACCACTTTCTATCAGGCTTTTTAAAGACGTGTGGATCGTTTGTTTTGTACACGGGATTTCGTGTAATACTCCAATCATGGAGAAAAACTGCTCGTTCTTGGCAAATACCGTATGATTGGTATGTGCGGACACGGTGCCGTTCCCCAAAAAAACAAGGGCAAGAATGAATAGAAATACCACGTTTTCTTTAAACATAAGCACAATGAATAGGTACGTCGCCTGTAATTTTGTCATTACGGCCTTGAGATTGTGCTATGAAACGGACGGATATAGAAAAAACGCATGGCCATACTCATCCGGAACACTTTCTCCAAAGAATCTGGGACAATGACACCCAAGTAACCGTAAAGAATCCCTGCCAATAAGATCATGTATTCAGGCGATTCATGCAAACGTATAAAACTCTCCTAAAAACAGATTCAAGACGGACTTCATACATCTGATTTTCTACTTCTAACCGGCTGAATTATTGGGAGGGGGTCACTGCTATCCCATATGCTGTTTGACCTGTCTGAATTATTGGTGAGTGTGATTTTTACTACTATGATATCACCATATTCATAATCCTCTTTGTCTGTTTTCAAATCCAGAGAAAGAGGAGACCGTCCTTCTGCCGTTGAAATTGCAGAAAAGAGTAAAAGAATCAAAAGCAGCATGTTCATGATAATAATCCTGTTTAGATCAGAATAGCTAATAACAGCGGGGGGTGACTTATTTATGATTTTCTTTTGAAGTTTATTAGCTTTGTAATACACAATCTGATTTTTAAAATTGGAGGTGACATGCGATTATTAAATCTTTATCAAAAATGCAGGATTCTGCTTTTTTCTATTACTTGTTTTACTCTAGTCGGATTCCTGTTTATTATCGGACACGTGCATGCACAAATGCCAGCTCAATCACCCTTCGACCTGGTTGTAATCAATGCCAATGAAAAGCCGACGATGAATGAGGCCACTATCCCGGTTACAAGATCCGACTATACCCTGCCTCTCGGACTTTATTATTACTATACCGGGGCAGAACAGACGATATCACTGCGTCTCATGGCATCAGGAGGAGAGGATGGTTCGATCAATATGGTACAGAATTTTTATCCGGAGGGATCGGGACAAAACCCAAC
>JASCXY010000203.1 GCA_030012235.1 Balneolaceae bacterium ANBcel3
AGTTATAAAAAGAGGGCTTCGCCTCTCCATTACCGGAAAAACGAAGCCCCTGATGGTTCTTTATTTCAGATCATCGACAGCCTTTTTTACTACATTGGCCGCAACCAGCACCGTGCCGGCGACCGATACACCGGCAGCGTATCCTTTACAGAATGCGATGACGGCCAGAGGAAGAAATCCTCCGTTAATGGTTTTAGACTCTGATGGACCGATATTGGTTAATGCGACAGATGATTTTAAGTATGTCATAGTTTTAAGTACCGTTTTTAGAGTTAACTGGCCAGGTATCCTACAGAAGCTGCACCCGCGTAAAAGCCGTACACTTTGGCGGCACCATACATGGCTACAAGTGCTTTGTGACAAAGATATGCACCATAAACGATGTGAATGAACCCGCCGTCGGTTTGTTCCATTTCATCCATACTCAATGCAGCTACTTTATATTCATTATTTTTCTTCATGATCTTGAATAGTTAGGTTATTAATTAGAAAGCAGTCAATGTTTTTGACGGCCATTCCAAGTTAACTTCCTGTACTGCACTAATAGATACAGCGGGGAAAAAAAAGGTTCTTCCACCACTGATTTTTTTTGCTTGCCAGGCCTCCACTTCACCGGTAAAACCGATGATGACTTTACCCGGTTTTTTATAGACGTAGCTTTGTCTGCGGCGGTCGTATTGGATCGGGCAGCCCAACTCCAGCTTCAAATCTTCAAGCAAGACGTATAGCCATCGTTCGGAGATACCCAGTTTTTCGGCAAGCTCAACAGGAGGTCCGGTACGTTTCTGACGAATAAGAGCATCCAGCCTTTTGATACGGTTCAGGTATTGGTATAATGCCATAGCGGATTGAAGGATTAGGTATTAAGAGAGAGCCATGCTTTTATGTACGTCGCCATTCATGAACGGAAATTGTTTTTTCCAAAGCTCATAGTACTTCTCTTTCTTTTCGATGAGCGTATCATGGACCCCTTCTTCAATCAGACGGCCTTTCTCCAGCAAGCAAATTTTATCCGCCAAGAATACCGTACTTAGCCTGTGTGCAATAAGAATGACGGTTTTTCCTTGTTCGCGCAGGTGGCGGATGGTTCGCTGAACGTACTCTTCAGAAGTGGAATCCAAAGAAGAAGTGGCTTCATCAAGAATCAGAACTTCCGGGTCTTTATATAGAGCCCGTGCTATAGCCAGCCTCTGTTTTTGTCCCCCGGACAGGGTTGCTCCGTTTTCCCCAAGATGTGTTTCAAAGCCATTGGGCAGGTTTTCAATGAAAGAGAGAATTCCCAGGGTTTTACAAATAGAAAGTATTTTGTTCATGTCCGGTTCCATAACACCTACTGCAATATTATCGATTACATTACCACTGAAAAGATCGATTTTTTGAGGAACCACGGCGATGCTGTCACGCAGACTGTCTGTGTTGATATGTGCGAGGCTCATCTCTCCAATGGAAACCTGTCCGGACTCGATCGGATACATTTTTTGAAGGATATTTACCAGCGTGGTTTTACCTGACCCGCTTTCACCCACAAATGCAGTAACCTCGCCCTTTGGAATACATATATTAAGCCCGTTGAAGACATCCACGCGGGAACCGTATCTGAAGTGCACATCGTTGAACCGAATGTCACCGATCATTTCACGTTGAAGGGTTATGTCCTTTCCACGTTCTTCTTTGTCGAGGTCCATAATTTCAAAGAGACGATCCGCCGCGATCAATGCATCCTGTATGGTTTTATTCATGCCGACCAAATCACTTACCGGACCTGTAAAATATCCGATAATGGCATAGAAGGAGAGCAGCTCTCCGGGGGTTATGGATCCCTGTAATACATAACCGGCTCCAATCCATAGCAACAAAATGGTAAAAAAGCGTGAGGTGAGTTGCGAGCTGTTCCCTGAAAAAACCGAATTCAAGCCTGATCGGTACACCGTTTTCAGTAATTGTACAAACCGAACTTCTGTTTTAAGGTTGGCAAACGGTTCCAGTCCGAATTGCTTGATCGTAGAGATCGAGTTCAGAGATTCCACCAACTGAGACTCCAGATCGGCAGCTTCCTCCATAAGTTTGCGCTGTGTTCTTTTATTCAGCTGATTGGTGATCAGGTAAATCACGGCATAAACCGGAATGATAGAAAGCATGATAAGTCCAAGCTTCCAGTAATAGGTAAACATCAGTCCAAATGAAAACAGAACGACAAACAGATGAACGATGATGTTTATCGCAACATCGTTGATAAAGGAACGTATTTTGACGGCGTCACTGATTCTGGAGATGATTTCACCCACCCGCATGGTGTCAAAAAAACGCTGGGGAAGCGTAAGCAGATGTTTGTAGTAACCCAAAATCAATCGTGCATCAATAAGCTGGCCTGTTTTCAGGGTAAAAACTGTTTTTGCAACTCCTATGAAGACCTGAAGTAAAAGGAGGAATACCATCCCAATGCCCATCAGGTTCAGCAGATTTCGGTTACCATCTGCCAGGACATGGTCAACGAGTAGCTGAACAAAGATCGCTGTGGAAAGCCCGATAATCGTATAGACAGCAGCACCAATGCACGCTTGAAATAAAACACTTCGGTGAGGCCGCAGAAGGAACCACAAGCGGCTGACGATGGAGTTTTTTTCGTTTCCCGGTTTAAACGATTCCGCAGGCATCAATAAAACAAGAACACCTGTCCATTGTTCCTTGAATTTATGGTGAGAGATTTTATGAAGTTTGCCATCCATCGGATCCATGATCTCGATGTTTTTTCCAGTTACCGAATAAATTACGACGAAATGATGATAGACTTCTTTAACAACCACATGGGCAATGGCCGGCAAAGGAATCTTGAACAGGCTATCAAATTCACCCTTTACACCTCTGGCAGAAAGCCCGATTTTTTCTGCGGCTTCGATCAGGCCGAGAATGTTGGTTCCCTTTTTGTCTGTTGAGGCATATTGCCGAATTTTTGAAATGGGTAACTCCAGTCCAAAGTTTGCAGCTGCAGAAGCCAGGCATGCCGCTCCACAATCCGTAATATCATGTTGTTTGACTCCAATATTTCTTTTTTTCATAAAATAGGGGTGTCTGTTCAATAATGAATAGTTATTAATTTCCCCAAACGGGATTAAGCCAATCGTCGATTTTATCAAAAAGAAGCTGAAAGAGGCTACGGCGGTTTACAATGAACCGGGCCTGGACGGTCATGCCTTTTTTCAGATCTCCCCGAAAACCGTTCTCCAATTCCAGAAAGGTTTGATCGAATACGCATCGAACCCGAAAAAACGGGCTGTTGTCTTGAACGATAACATCTCCCGGTATACTGTGAATTTGGCCATTAAGAATCCCCCAGCTATGAAAGTTATACGCATCCACCTGAAAACGGACCGGCATTCCTTCATACAACAATCCTATATCATTTGGTGATACATAAATTTCGGCAATGAGGTTTGTATCCGGTGATACTTCAGCCAATATCTGGTTCGCATGTATAAAGCTGTTTTGAAAAATTCCCGATGCATTCTGAATCGTACCAGCTACAGGAGAGCGAATTTCATGACGTATTAACTCCTGTTGAAGTTGGGTGGATTCGGATGTGATCCTCTCCATTTCTTCCAGATAGGTGATTTCCTGAATGCTCCATTGATTCAATTGCTGCTCTGCCTGCAACACCTTTTGATTAACAGCGTGTTTCCATGAATAGGCGGCTTCATCGAATGCGGCTTGACTCAGTGCCTTTTTCTCAAAAAGATGCTTTTTCCGATCGTGTGTCCGTTTTAATTGCCGAATGGTTTCTTGTTGATTTATGAGATGCTGTCTGAATTCCAGCCAGTTTCTCTGATATCGCGGAGATTGCAATGGTGTTGACAGTGTAACGGACAGGGAGTCGAACTGCTGTAATGTTTGTATATCTGAAATGAAATCAGATAATTGTTCTTTCCTTCTTTTGTTAAAGCGGAGCCTTTCGTTGATTTCAGGGGCTTCAATCAGGGCAAAGAGTTCTCCACGGGAAATGGCACTGTTTTCGGAACCCATTAATAGTTGAATATGCCCCGATACCGGAGAGGCAAGCGGTACAACTTCCGTAACCGGACGAACCAACCCCTGGCTGCGTATACCAACATCTACATATATGAATGGAATAAGAAGCAAGGCACCGATCAAAAACGTCAAAATGGTGATATAAATCACTTTGGATGAGACGGAATGCGTGGAAAAGTTTTTTTCCTGAGTATGCTCAATGATCTCCTTAGGGAATAATTTTTCTTTCATTCT
>JASCXY010000204.1 GCA_030012235.1 Balneolaceae bacterium ANBcel3
GAAGGCTACCTACTTGCTGTAAAAACCCTTGACACGAAAGACCGCTATAATCAAATTGAGACCAGCAAGGCTTCGATTGTTCCTTATGGCAAGAATCAAATTGTGGTGGGAGCTTTGGGAGAACGCCAGGCGTTGCGCGGATACAGTGGTATTGTGCCCCGGTCTATTAAGAAGGGTGATATTCTTCATATTTTAAATATGGGCGGGATTATCGGGTATTGTCAATCTCCTCATCCCGACTTTGGCCCGGCAATGCGTGTAGAAGTGCTCGGCGCGGTGATGATTCCGGATGAAACAAGCGATGAAGGCGTTTTTAAACATGCCTGTATTCAGGATTATGCCATTGACTGGGAGTACAATCTGACCGAGAGTGTTCCTCTGATCGCAGTTACCGGTACATGTATGAATGTTGGAAAAACCATGGCAGCAAATATGGTGGTGCGCGATTTAACCGCCAAAGGCTATAAGGTTGCCGCCGCAAAGCTGACGGGAGCTTCTTTGATGAGGGATACCCGGGAAATGAAAGAGAACGGCGCGATTGCTTCCGCACATTTTGGTATGGCTGGATTGGTTTCCACTACAGGAAAGAATATCCTCCCCATGGCCAAGGGTTTGATTAAGTATCTCAATGGTTTTAATCCGGACGTGATTGTATTGGAGTTTGGTGATGGAATCATTGGTGCTTATGGCGTTGACAGCCTTTTGATGGATAAAGAAATCATGCAGTTTATCCGGACACATGTAGTCGCTGCACAGGATTTTATGGGATGCTGGTCGGCAGATCACTTCTTCCGAAAACGATATACCAGTTCGATTTCGATTATTACCGGGCCTGTGACGGATAACCTGGTTGGGATACAGTTTATTCAAAACACGTTGGGTATCCGGGCAGTAAATGCGATTGCAGAACCCAAAAAACTGGGAGATATGGTTGCAGAAATAACCTTTTCGGCCCCCACTAAAAAGGAACCGTTTTTATGAAGGATCATTTTTCTGTTTCTGTTGTTGGAGCAAGTGGTTATACCGGAATGGAAACCATTCGGATATTGCATGGACATCCAAACGTAACGATTGACCGCTTGTATGGTGGTAAGTCTGCCGGAACGGCCTTTTCTGAGCATTATAAAGCACTGGAATCGCTGGTTGACCTGCCAATTCTGGGCTTTGATGAGCTTAAAAACGATGCATCAGATGCCGTTTTTCTTGGGCTTCCACATGGAAAGTCGGCTGAAGCCGCAAGCATCTTGCTGGATGCCGGGTATAAAGGCAAAATTATTGACATAAGCTCTGATTTCAGGTTGAAAAAACCGGAGGATTATGAGAAGTGGTACAATTGGAAGCACCCGGATCCTAAAAGGATAGAACAATTTGTCTACGGACTTACCGAATGGTATCGTGGTGATATTCGAAGAGGTACACATATTTCTAATCCGGGCTGTTTTGCAACGGCTATGCAGCTTGGAATACTTCCGTTTGTGAAGGCCGGCCTGGCAGATCAATTCGAAGTAATGGGAATGACCGGTTCGTCTGGTTCGGGTGCTTCATCATCCGCCGGAACCCATTATTCGTCCAGGTTCGGTAATGTCAAAGCGTATAAAGTGTATAAACATCAGCATATCGGAGAGGTTTCCCAGTCACTGAAGCATCATGCTCCGGAGGGCATGAAGGATCCTGTTATCCGCTTTACACCGGTTTCAGGCCCTTTTGTTCGGGGGATTTGGATGACCATAGCGTTTACGTTGAATGAGGAAGCCCATGCCGTTCGACTGCTCGAAGAAGAGTACTATAATGCGCCGCTTGTTCGACTTCGTGACAGCCTTCCTGAACTGAAACATGTTGCCGGGAGTGCCTTTTCGGATATTGGTTGTGTCCAGGAGGGCCGTTCGGTTATCGTTGGTGTGGCCATCGACAACTTGCTGAAAGGAGCCGCTTCTCAAGCGGTTCAAAACTTTAACCTTCTTATGGATTTACCAGAAGAAACGGGCCTGTTGTTCCCTCCTTCGGTTCTGTAAAAGGCCTTTTAAATTATCCTGTACCTCGGAAACGGAGATCAGAACATGAAAAATAACTCGAACGACCTATCCCATTTTATACATTTGTCGGAATGGGACGACTCGGAAATGATGGAGGTTCTTTCCAAAGCGCTTGCTTTAAAAAAAGAGAACTACCGGAATCCGGTTGCTCGTGAAAAAGTTCTTGGGCTCATATTTTTAAATCCGTCGCTTCGAACAAAAATTTCATTTGAGACGGCGGCGGCACATCTTGGTGCAGCATCAACGCTTATCCAACCGGGACAGGGAACATGGACGTTCGAAACAGAAACCGGTGCTATCATGGATGGCGACCGGACGGAACACCTTAAAGAAGCGATTCAGGTGATTTCAAGATATGTAGATACCATCGGTGTACGGGCTTTTGCAGGTTTGGAGAATCTTGATGAAGATATTGAAGATCAATTGATGCAGGATATTGTCCAGTATGCAACGGTACCGGTCATCAATATGGAAAGCGCCCGCGAACACCCATGTCAGGCACTGGCCGACGGCATGACGATCCTGGAACAATTCGATCAAAAGCCTCAGGGAAAGAAATTTGTATTGAGCTGGGCACCCCATCCTAAGCCGCTGCCCATGGCGGTTCCAAATAGCGCATTGGAAATAGCAAGCCGGCTTGGAATGGAAGTAGTACTCGCCTGTCCGCCTGAAATGACGCTCGATAAACGTATTCTTGACGGGATTGAACATAACGCCAATCATCATGGTACTCGTTTTTCCATTGAGCATGAACAGGAAAGAGCGTTTCAGGATGCGGATGTGATTTATGGGAAGTCCTGGGCCGGTCCCATTGTATATACGGATCCGGATGAAGAACATGACTTGAGAACCCGTGAATATTCGAACTGGACCATCGATCAGTCGCTCATGTCTGTTACCAACAATGCTTCTTTTATGCACTGTTTGCCGGTACGCCGGAATGTAGTTGTAACCGACAGCGTATTGGATAGCCCCCGGGCTATTCATATTGACGAGGCTGAAAACAGGCTGCACGTTCAAAAAGCCGTGTTGATGAAATTATGGGGTTTATTATAATCGTAGGTCTATCTGGTTTTAACGGATTAAAATGAAGAAGGAAACGCTGTTAATAAAGCTTAGTGGCAACGTGATTGCCGATTCAAACGCTTTGAATAAACTGGCAGAGTATATTGATGCCCGAAGAGAAAAAGGCTATAGGATTGTCATAACTCATGGAGGCGGTAAGCAAATAAATGCGCTCAGCAAGCAGTTAAATCTGCCGGTTCAGCAAATTGCAGGAAGGCGGGTTACCGATGATCACGCCCGTGAAGTTTTGATGTACACGGTGGGAGGAAAAGCCAACAGGGATTTGGTCTCTTTTTTCAGGAATAAACACATTCCGGCGGTTGGCATTAGCGGAGTTGATGGCGAGCTGACCAAAGCAAGCCGGCGGCCACCCCTGGATATCGATGGAGTTCCTGTGGATTTTGGCTTGGTCGGTGAAATTGAAGACGTGGACGGATCGCTGCCGGAGCTTCTTATTCAGAATGGATATCTTCCGGTGATCGGTTGCTTAACATGGTCGAAGGAGGATGGAGTGCTAAACGTAAACGCAGATACTTTTGCTATAAAAATCGCCCTTGCACTGAAGGTGAATGAATTAGTCATGTTGATGGATCCCCCGGCCGTGCTCGATGCGGACAGCCATCCTGTCGCTGAAATGAATAAAGAGGATTGGCAACGCGGACTTAAAGAGGGCTGGATCAAAGATGGCATGAAACCGAAACTGCTTACAGCATTTGAGGCACTGGACAAAGGAATTCCCTCGGTTCGGTTGACGAATGCTGATACGTTGGCAGCCGGAGGTGGCACACGTCTATGTTGATCCGTGTGTATTTCGAGGAAAAAATGATAAAATGAAACAAGCGACGAATTTATCGGATGGTTCACTTTTAGAGATATCTGTTTCGGATCTGCTCAAGGAATTGATACGCTTTCCAAGTCTTAGCACCAAAGAAAAAGAGATGGTGGATTGGCTTGAGCAAAAAGTGAAAGAAACCGGCTTGCTCGAGATAGAGCGCCATGAAAACAATCTGATGTTTCATTTGGGATCCGGTCGGCCCTGGCTGTTTCTTAACACCCACTCAGACGTGGTTCCTCCATCGGCACATCACGTAGGAGATCCGTTTGAACCTGTAGAGAAGGGAGGAAGAGTTTTTGGAAGAGGCAGTACGGACGCAAAAGC
>JASCXY010000205.1 GCA_030012235.1 Balneolaceae bacterium ANBcel3
GATTAAAGAGGGTGGGTGATAAAAGCCCACCCTCTCTTTTTCTGAAAATCAGTCGATTTATAATTAAATCTTATCTATTAAGGGAATTACTATGTATAAGCTAAAAAACAAAATAGTCTCAGCGCTGACAGCGCTTATGGCTCTGCTCTTGGTTGGTAGTGCTTCGTTGTCTGCACAAGACGTAGAGCTGGATTTCGGCCATGACATTTCCGGCAGGCCCGGTGATGTGGTTGAGATTCCCGTTATGGTAAGTGATCTGAGTGACTTTGATGTACCAAGTTTTCAGATTAACATTGACTACGACGGTGATCTTTTACAGGATATTTCAGTTCAGGGCGGTGCATTAATTGAATCAGCGCCTACGTACAATGTAACAGATGATCAAATTCTTATATCATATGCACAAGTTGACTCTATCAAAGGAGCCGGCGAACTGTTAATAATTGAAGCTACACTTGGCGAAACAGGAGTTAATCCTGACGGCTTTGTAGTGACGTTAATTGATCTTGGTGATGGAACACTGGATGTTGCTCCGGCAACACCTTTTTCAGTTACGGTGATGTCAGCTGACTATGCTGTGGATCTTCCAGTTATTAATGGAAATATCGGGGATGTTGTTCAGGCGTCTATTTCTACCCGGGACTCTTTGGGTGAACTGGATATCGCTGCCTATGAAATTGCATTCACATATGATCCAGAAGTAATCACTATTTCTGATATTACTGCAGAAGGTACTGCAAGTGAAGGATGGGTTGTTTCGAGCAATATCGATGAAAGTGCCGGTACCGTAAGTATTGCAGGTGCAGGTGCAGAAGCACTTTTGGAATTAGAAGATATTTTGTTCTTCACAATTAGTCTTGATGAAGAAACGGTTCGATCTCCGCTTCTTTTCACAAATATTTCGTTTACTGACGGATCAGGAAGTCCTGTAGCTATTGCGGGTTTAAATGGCCATGTAACAGCAACAATTGCTCTTGATCTTATCAGCATAGCTGATGCCCGTGCATTGGATGATGACGAAATGGTAAAAGTTGAAGGTATTGTCACCTCTCCGGATCATGGTTTTGGAGTAGCAGATTATTTCATCCAGGATGAAACCGGTGGTATTAATATCACAGATTTCAACGATGGTGGAGTTGCTAATGGGCCTTATGTTCAACCAGGCGATAAAATTGTTATAACCGGTGAACTGAGTACCTTTAGAAACCAGAGAAATCTTGAGGTTATCGCGTATGAGATCGTTGAAAGTGGCCTTGCTCTTCCTGAAGCCATTACGGTAACTGCAGCTGATTTGTCAGATGACTCTCCATACCAGGGTATGCGTGTACTTCTTGAGAACATGTTTATCATAGATGAGGACATTGACAACTGGCCGGTTGATGGTATCACAAGTGGAAGTGGTGTGGATATTCATATCACCAACGAAGCGGGAGAAGATACCATCGTTGTACGTTTAGCCAGAAACAATACCGCATGGGAAAACGGAGCACCTCTGCCTCCTTCTACATTCCACCTGACAGGTGTTATGGGTCAGTTCTGGGAAACAACTCAAATCTTTCCGTTTGAAGAAGCTGATTTTGCAGATACTGTAGAAATTCCTGAACCACCAATGCCACCGTTTGACTTCGGTGATATTCTTAATGTCAACGGACAATTCGAATATGCAGAAGTTGGTCCTGCCGATGGTGTACCATACTGGTCACTAAATCCGGGACAGGGAAGCATGGAAATCGTAGAACTTGATGAAGGTGCTCTTGAAGGACAAAAAGCCCTTAGAATTGATTTCGGCGAATGGAATGGCACACAAAATGACTGGGAAGTAGAAGCCATTAATGAGCCGTTTAATGTGCAGGAAGGCGATATCATCCGCGTTTCTCTTTGGATTAAGTCTGACGCTGACGATGCTTTGTTGAATATGATGCTTGGCTTGCCGGGATCCGGAGACTGGGCACGTTATGGCTGGAATCGTTATTTGCCAGATGTTGCTGCAACTGGCGGTGGCGGAACCATGATTAGCCCAACGGATGAATGGCAGGAGTTCTACTACGAGCATGCCGTTAGCGCAACAGACGAAGAGCATGGAATGAGATTTGGTCTTGCTCTCAATTTTGAGCAAAATCATGAATCTGTCTTGCATGTAGCTAATGTACAGGTTGAAAAAGTACTTCCTGGCCCACCAGAGCCACCACATGCCGTTCAGGATATTCTGAATCTGAATGGTGACTTCTTCTTTACCGAGCTTGGTAATGTGGTAGATGTAGATCCATATTTGTGGGCATTCAATAACAATGCCGGTAACTCTACTCTCGAAATAGTAGACGATGCAAGAAGAGGTGATAAATCACTCAGGATTGACTTTGGTGAATGGGATGGCAGCGCTGCAAACGACTGGCACGTAGAAGCCGTAAATGAACCATTCTATCCTGAAGCAGGTGATATTCTTGAAGCATCTGTATGGATGAAAGCCGAGAATGGACCAGCTATTGCCAATATGTTCCTTGGCTTACCAGCAAGTGGAGACTGGGCTCGACCAAGCGAAACGATGCTGGATCTTCATGAAGACTGGACTCGTTACGTAGCTTATTATGAAGCTACAGAAGCGGATGAAGAGCACTCAATGAGAATCGGTTTTGCACTGAATTATGAAGAAAATGAAAACAGTGTAATCTACATTAACTGGTTAAGAGTGGTCAAGGTAGAAAGTATGCCAAGTTCAGTAGAACAGCCTGAAACAGTTCAGGAGTTTGCCCTTGGACAAAACTACCCGAATCCGTTTAACCCGACCACAACGATTCGCTATGAATTGCCAACCGCTTCTCACGTCACTATTGATGTGTACAACGTTCTTGGCCAAAGAGTAGCAAATCTTGTAAACCGGGATATGAGCGCCGGAGTTCACACCGTGAACTTTGACGGAAGCAGTCTTTCTTCTGGTATTTACATCTACAGAATGCAAGCTGGTGATTTTGTTAAAACCAACAAAATGATGCTGGTTAAATAAGATGTGATCTGAAAGATCGTAGAATTAAAAAGGCTGACATGGAAATCCATGTCAGCCTTTTTTTTTATGATGAATGTCAGTTACAGGAATAAAAGCCTGTACAAAAATAACGGCTTAAAAAAGGTATAGGCAAATTAAGCAGGTTAAGTTGTTATAGATTGCTTTGGTTCATTCGATAAAGCTATTATAAACAAAGGGGTCGGGAGAATACCAAGGCACATGTTCAACACCCCAACCGGGCTATAGTTGAAACGGTACGAATGCGTATACTGAGAGCTGGTCTGTAAAAGCTGCATCAACAGTGGTTGCGGACCCCTCTGTCATTGTGGACCCCTCGGTCATTGCGGGCCCCTCAGTCATTGCGGGCTTGACCCGCAATCTCCTTGAATCGAGCTATAAACCCATCCAACCACTCCTCCGCAATCCCCTTGAACTAAGCATCACACCTCATCCGGCCTTTCCCTGCGCCGGGAGATTGCGGGTCAAGCCCGCAATGACTGCTCGGAATGGGCCTTGTCATTGATTCGCAATGACTGCTCGGAATAGTGTCGTGCACCTCACAGAGTAGCGCCGAGCTGTACCCGTATCCACGCACCTCGTAATGTAGTGTCGAGCTATGCTGTTACCGGAAAGTTAATATGTAGCATTATCGGCAATTAGCGATGTAGCAAAAATGGAAAATAAGAATGCATGATTTTTGCCCTGAATCACTTTATTATGTTATTTGTTTTTGTTCTTGTTTTCAAATTTGGTTTTGCGGTTTTCCATGCAATAGCTATTGCCGGATAATTTGATTATTTCACATC
The DNA here is from genome assembly GCA_030012235.1 of Balneolaceae bacterium ANBcel3. Taxonomy (GTDB): domain Bacteria; phylum Bacteroidota; class Rhodothermia; order Balneolales; family Natronogracilivirgulaceae; genus JASCXY01. Next base: position 3,808 of record JASCXY010000205.1, read on the forward strand.
GGTACAGAATTCGGTCCAAAAACGCCCTTGCCCCGACCCTGGATCATTTAAAACGGACTTGTGGGAGCGCGGCATCAACAGTGGTTGCGGACCCCTCTGTCATTGCGGACCCCTCTGTCATTGCGGACCCCTCTGTCATTGCGGATCCCTCTGTCATTGTGGGCCCCTCCGTCATTGCGGGCTTGACCCGCAATCTCCTTGAATCGAGCTATAAACCCATCCAACCACTCCTCCGCAATCCCCTTGAACTAAGCACAACACTTCATCCGGCCTTTCCCTGCGCCGGGAGATTGCGGGTCAAGCCCGCAATGACGGCTCGGAATCGGCCTTGTTATTGGTTCGCAATGACTGCTCGGAATGGGCCTTGTCATTGATTCGCAATGACGGCTCGGAATCGGCCTTGTTATTGTTTTCAAATATGGTTTTGCGGTTTTCT
>JASCXY010000206.1 GCA_030012235.1 Balneolaceae bacterium ANBcel3
TCCCGGAACGGATGGATCACTTCAAACTGATAGTGAGCAATGCACATTTTAAGCAGTACATCATCCGGTTGCGACTGCTCATCGTTCAGAAAGTCAATCAGATTGTCGAGTTTGGCTTCCACTACTCCCTTGCCGCGAGGCGGGGTATAGACAGGTTTTCCCGCATTCGGACCGCTTCCCCCCATCCGGATCAATGTCCTGGCAAACGGCGGACGAATGCCATCTCCGCTCTCCTTGATGGTCTGATACAGCCTGATAAAATAGTCGCGATCGAATGCACCCTTCTTTTTCAGGTAGTGATATCCCTCCCAAAGGGCCTCCCGGTATCGGAGCACCTCTTTGGCCGGACCTGCAGCTTCTCCATCTGTTTTCGAATCACTCAGCGCCCTGTATAGGTCGTCATCGGTGGTGAACACGTTTTCGATGGCGCTTGATACCCTGGCTTCCTGAAGGGTTATGGAGTTAATGAGCATCCCGGGATTTGTGATGGCTATACTTCGCCCTGCCAGCAACGCCAGTGCTTCCTTTGCCCTGCCGAGCTGCTCGTAGATATCTACATCCCTGTAGAGATATGGTGCAACCGGCAATTCAGGTAATGAATTCCACGGCTGTGTACGATCCGGGTTGACGCTGTATAGCTGTTCTTTTGGCATTAAATTTCCGTGTTTTTAATGTCCGAATTCAAATACGACCTCAAAATAAGGCATTCCGATTAAACAAACATTAATTTTTTCGCTTTTTAATGTCCGCGTCCGAATCCGGCCTCAATTTACGAGCTTCAAATCCATCGACCATGGTCGCATTGATGATTATGATCAGCTTGGCCATTGACTATTTCTTCCGGAGGAAGCTGCCATTTGCTGCAGATACCCGATCTTGATTTCTTGCACCTGATGTTCTCCTATGAAGGATTTTTCGCCGTTTCTGAACTCATGCTCGACATGTTCAAATGTCCAATCAGGCACATCGTTAAAATCGGTCCCTTTCGGAGAGCGTTGAGTCAAATGCTAACAATTTGGTACTCTTCGACTTTTAACCGGACACTAGTGAATAAACTGCTCAAAGAAATAGGGTTTTGAAGTGATTTAATGCTGATACACCTTTTTTATCCAAATTGCCACCGCATTTACTATGTATGCTATTGTTGGCAAATTCCGTGGCATATCGAATCCTTTCAAACAAAAACCTTTTAGTTATTATTTCTTTCTTTCGCATAGCTTACGGCTGTACAAAAGCTTTTTAATTTTCATAAAGCACGTATTTTGATATCATACTCAGCCACCTGAACCCATTCACTGTGATAGTCCACTGAAACGAACCATTCGCCATATTGCCCTCATAACCTTGCTTCAAAGCCGGTCATACGTACCCATGGTTGAAATCATGAAGCGTTTTTCGGTAAGTGAGCGAACGGTTTTCCGGGATTTATCTGCTTTACAGGAAGCGGGTATCCCCATTGGACACGATCCGGGAAAAGGGTACTTCATTGTCCCCGGGTACCTGCTTCCACCGGTACTGTTCAGCCATGAGGAATCAGCCGCACTGGTAAGCGCCGGCTTCTTTTTAAAGGAGTGGGGAAACACCTCAACCGGACGTGCATACCAAAGCGCCCTGGAAAAAATCAAATCGGTGCTAAAACAAAAAGAGAAAGAGTTCATCTCATCTCTGGAACAACAAATGGGATACATTCAGTGGCCGGATGTCACGGCTCTGCATCCCGATCCTGATATATTTCTATTCTTGCAACAAGCGATTGTTCGCAGGCATGTTCTTACGCTCTCTTATTGCAGAATGGACGAAAAGAAGACACGCAGAGATGTTGAACCCTTAGGGCTTATCATGATTGGTGAATCCTGGTATCTCGCAGCATGGTGCAGGCTCCGTAGGGACTATCGGATTTTCAAAATCGAACGAATAAAAGCATATTCGGATACAAATGTCACCTTCCCTTCTGAAAACGGACATTCTTTAGCCGAATTTTATGAGGTTGCCAAACCCGACAACAAAAGTTTTGTCACCATCAAAGCATTTATTTCAAGCCGGATTGTGCCTCACATCGAATCATCAAAGAGATATTACGGATGGCAATCTGAAAAGGAGGTCAACGGTGGCAAAGAAATGACCTTCAAGACCTATGCACCCGATGCCTTCTGTCGCTGGATTATTGCCTGGGGCTCGTCGGCCAAAGTCCTTGAGCCCGCATCTGTCAAGGATTGCCTGAAAGTTCTTGCCGGAGAAATACGTGAATATTACGAAAAGCACTGACATACAGTTGACAGTCACCCAGATTAGTTTATCCACATAGTCGATTCGTTGTCATCCACGGAAAGGGAGGAGTGGCAACTGACATTGCGATTTCCTTTGAATAGCCGCATTGGTATGGGAGTATAATCAAGATTTCGCTGAACATTTGATATCCCTGACCAACGATCATTCTCAGATACCTTTTTCACAAAATCTCTTATTCGCAGAGATGAAACATTCATGTAACCCTTTGGATACCCTTATGAATCTATCAGAAATGTTCTTAAAAGAACTCCACCTTGAGTCAATAATCACCCTTCGCTTTTTAGAAACAGTACCGGACGACCGCTTTACATGGAAGCCACATGAAAAAAGTATGACGTTGGGTCAGCTGGTAAACCATATTGCTGAATTACCCGGCTGGATTTCCATGATGCTTGCAACAAAAGAGTTAGACTTTGAAGCAACTCCCTATACTCCAAACGAAGAAACCAACCCTGATACTATTTCCAGTTCGTTTCGAAATCATGTTCGTGATGCAGAAAAAGCTTTAAAAGAAGCAAAGGAAGAAGACTTTCAACAAGACTGGACCTTGCGCACCGGATCCATGATTCATCTGGTTGCACCTCGCTGGGAAGTCATTCGCCATACCTTTAACCAATTAACGCATCACAGGGCTCAGCTTGGAGTATATTTCCGGCTGCTTGACCGGCCTGTCCCTTCCAGCTATGGTGGAAGCGCTGACGATTCCTCGTTTTAGTCTTACTGTCTTTCCTCCTGATTCAACTATCCCGAAACCCCATCCTCCCTGTTTACAGGGAGGATGGATTCTCAAACTGATCGGGCCCGGTTTTGTTGTTTCACGAACTTTTCACTTTGGATTGACCCGCTAGACACTGAAACCTATAGCATTACTGTACTATTAACGGACTATCGGAACTATACTATGAATTCTTTGAACTTGGCGACAAGCGACCGTGATTATTATTCTGCGAAGAAAACACCTGAACTCAAAACGTTCAGCAAACGAATGTACCTGGCTCTTTCCGGAATCGGAGATCCCTCGGGCCCGGAATTCAAAAATGCCATACAATGTTTATATGCACTTGCGTATGGTGTCAGAAGTATCTGCAAACAACAAGCCTCAAATTTTGTAGTTCCAAAGCTTGAAGCTCTCTGGTGGGTGTGCTCGGAGAATCATTTTTCTGAGATACCAAAAAGCCAGTGGCAATGGAAGCTTCTCATCCAAATGCCGGAATTTGTTTCTTCAGACATCGTTGAACAAGCAAAAATGGATGTTATCAAAAAGGCCGGAGAGGCAGTAAAAGAAATTGGTTTTGAGTCACTATCAGAAGGTTCCTGTGTGCAAATACTGCACATTGGTCCATATTCAGAAGAATTGCCCACTATACAAACGATGAAAGCATTCATATCAGAGCATGGATTATCAGAGCACGGATTGCATCATGAAATCTATCTCTCTGATCCACGAAAGTCACCGCCTGAACGCCTAAAAACAATTTTAAGGCAACCGGTAAGTTAGCCCTCGGGCACATTGGCTTGTTTCTGAAAAATCTTTAATTCTAATGAAGCCACAAAATTAATATGGAAACGACACCATACGTTGTAGTTCATGACCATACAAGCGAATATCCCGACCCCATCTGCTTGAAAAAGGGGGATCTTATTACTGTGGGCGAAAAGCATGAAGGCCCGGAAGGCTGGGATCACTGGTATTTTTGTGAAAGCCCTGGACAAAAAGCAGGTTGGGTTCCTGCTCAAATCATTGAGAATGTGAAGGAAAAGAAGACCCGCGCCCTGGAAAAATACACGGCAAGAGAATTGACTGTACGAAGGGGAGACCTGATCCTTGGTTCAAAAACGTTAAACGGCTGGATCTGGTGCAAAAGAACCGATGACCCGGAATCCGGTTGGGTGCCCCTTTCCTGTGTGAGAGAATATCATGATAAATAAAGGATCGCTAAAACCAGACCCTGC
>JASCXY010000207.1 GCA_030012235.1 Balneolaceae bacterium ANBcel3
TCTTCTTCTCAGCTATTGGATGCCATTGATTGGGCTTTTGCTCAAAACAAGGACGAAAACAGTCCCTATTCAGATAAAATTGATACCACAAACATTTCCGTAAGCGGAATGTCCTGTGGTGGTTTGCAAGCTTTGAAAGTGGCTCCGGATCCGCGTATATCTACGGTGGGGGTGTTCAACAGCGGAATTTTCAATGAACCCATGTCCGGAAATCCGATGGTTCCGGAAGTTGGTAAAGATCAGCTTGAAAAATTACATTCTCCGGCACTATACCTGATTGGCGGCGAATCCGATATAGCTTATGAGAATGGAATGGATGACTTTAGTAGAATTAATCATGTGCCTGTCTTTGTGGGGAATATGGATGTGGGCCATGGTGGAACTTATCGTGAGCCTCACGGAGGAGCGTTTGCGGAAGTTGCAACGCAGTGGTTTAAATGGCAGCTAAAAAACGATGATAAAGCAGGAAAGTGGTTTAAGGGAAGTACCTGTGGCCTTTGTCAGTCCGATGTATGGGAGGTGGATAAGAAAAACATCCCGTAGTTGCTAAAAAAAGGGTGATTTGGGAGTTCAATGACCGGATAAAGTCAGAACGTGTAGGGTAGAAATGAAGCAAGATTTAAAGGCATAATTCCAAGCGATTTTACGGGTATCAACGTATTACGTTTTTTTATGGTTTTATCTGAATTAAAGATCTTCAAGTTACTTATAAGGTTATGTTAAATTCAGAAATTTCAGCATATAATTGTTGTTTCAAACCTTGAATGAAGCATGAAAATTGTTTATTCTCTTAGAAGTGAGAAATGTTGCACCACGTAGTGCGCAAATAACCCAACACGATAAGAGAAATTATACCTGTTGAGGGAGAAATCTCCCTAAAAATAAAAAAAACAGAACGCAAAACGTAAAAAGCTTGTAGGTGTATATTGTTGGATACCATAGCTTTATTGTAGAGGAAAAGACGAATAGTTATTTTTTTTATAGTGCTTGTTGATTACAAAATAAAACGTATATTAATTTATGTGAAGACTGTTAACAGTCGTTATAAGGAATTCAACTATGTCAGGTTGTAGCCGATACTAAAATGGGCCGTGACTTAATTGCTATAAATAAATTGATAACGTAAAAATCCATGTCGCTGGTGAATAATTTTGTTCAGAGTTCTTCATCGGGCTTCCTGCTAAATGGGAAGCTTGAGCGTTTTAAGGTGTATACGCCCGAAGTTGGTTATGCTCTGAATCCCGGATGGATAAGCGCTTTTTTTCGCTTTGGCCATGGTAGCTTCGTGCACATAGTTGCAGGCATATATATATGTATTGAATTATACGTAATGAGGTACTTTTTTGGCAGGAGATTGGAAGCGCTCCCATGTGTGAATTATTTGTAGGTGCACATACATCGCTTATAGAATGTTTAGTTCCGGTTTTTAAGAATGAATACGAAACAAAAGTATTATTACAGAAACAACAGTTAATAAAGCAGATCAATAATACCATGATAAAAAAAATACTAAGCTTAGTGACCGTGGCGCTTTTGGTAGTGGCCACCAACACAATTGCTCAAGAAACGGGTACTGTCAGAGGTACCATTATAGACGGTTCGAATAATGAACCTTTGCTGGGAGCCAACGTAATTATCGAAGGAACCAACAGAGGTGCTTCTACGGATTTGGACGGAAATTTTACCATTAGAAATGTCCCCGCCGGAGAGCAAACGATACTGGCTACTTATATTGGATACGACCGCGTTCGATATGATATTGTAGTGGAAGCGGGTACCGAATCAGAAATATCGATCGTGATGGACTGGAGTGGTTTGGCAGGAAGCGAGTTGGTGATTACCGCACAGGCTCGTGGACAAACCGCTGCTATCAACGAACAGCTTAGATCTCGAACCATTCAGAACATTGTATCCTCTGAAAGAATTCGAGAACTTCCGGATGCGAACGCAGCTACAGCATTAAGCCGTTTGCCGGGTGTTTCTTTGCAGCACGGTGATAAAATTGTAGTTCGTGGAATGCAGGCAAAACTGAACACCGTTAGTGTTAATGGTATTCAATTGCCTTCTACAGATCAAAACGACCGGTCTACGAACCTGGGCTTTATCTCATCCAACATGCTGGATGGTATTGACGTGACCAAGGCTGTTACCCCGGATATGGAGGCAAATGCTACAGGTGGTGCGGTTAACCTCAGATTGCGAGAAGCTCCTACCGGACTGAAATTTGATGCGTTGGTACAGGGCAGTTACAATACACAGGATCGAACATATCCAGGTCAGAATTATCAGATGTGGGGAAGTGTAAGTAACCGCTTTTTAGATGATCGTCTGGGTGTTTTTGTTCAGGCTAATGCCAACAGAAGAGACGGTGGTGCCGATATTATTCAGGCGAATTATGAGTTTTATTCCGCAGTTGACGGGGATCATGTAATGAGAGTGAATGAAATTAACTTTATGGATGAAGTTAATATTGTTTCCGAGTATGGTGGTAGTGTTATTTTGGATTATCGCCTTCCAAACGGGAAAATCACTCTGCAAAATACTTTGGCGCATACAAACTCAGATTATGTAGGGTACCGGGATTTCCTCGAGCTTGGTTCCAGACGACGCTCTTATCGACTTAATAGAAACGATCACGATCGTCAGCTTCTCATAAACTCTTTGCAAGCGGAATATGCGATCTCTGATCTTCAGGTAAATTTTGGACTTTCTCATGCAAGAAGTAAGCGGGAAACCAACTTAAGATATGGTGATAACTGGGATGAGTTCTTCTTTGCTAACAGTGGTGATGCCGATTCTGATTTTGCTGAACTGAATCGCCTGGAAATTGGCTTTGATGATTTTTATGATATCGAGTTTAGAGAAGGTGCCTGGGAAAATGCTGTTCAGCAAGGTACACACTTCCTGGAGGATATTAATTTTACTCAAAGAAACTATACCGGTAATCTCGATTTCACTTTGCCAGTTGATATCGTTGGTGGTGTTACTGCTGAATTTAAAGCAGGTGGTAGAGTGGTCTTTACAAACAGAGATAACGACCGTGATCGTTTAAAAGGCCATAATCTGGAGATTCCGAATCATTATCCTGAGGCCAGAGAATGGGCTCTTCAGAATGATATTGATCCAACCCGAAGACTTCGATTTGAAGATTTTATAGATCACAGTTACGGCGACGGCCGTGGTCAGTATTTCTTTGATGGAAGAAGAGCTATGGATCGTGTGATTGATGTTGACAAGTTGGACAGTTTTTATCGTGCACTGGAAGGTGCAGACTGGCCTGTTCATGAGTCTGATTCACAGCGTGATGTCTATACGGCGAATGAAAGAATCACGGCGGGTTACTTTATGGGAACCTTTGATATTGGTACACGTCTGACATTAATGGCTGGTGCACGTTATGAGCACTTCAATATGGATTACGATGCCAATTTCGTATATGAGCTTCACGGTGCGTATGGCGATGTCGCGGATCTTGATCGCGTTGAAGGCCGTCGCGCTTTGACGGACTCAATAAGCACAGTTAAAAGAGACTATGGCCATTTGTTCCCGAATGTACAGGCCCGCTACTCTGTTACTGAATGGTTGGATCTTCGTGCAGCATATACAAAAACTATTGCACGGCCTGACTTCAATATGCTTATTCCTAATGTATTCAGAGGTGCAGGCAGCGGCCAGGCGGGTAATCCCTACCTGAATCCCACTATTTCAAACAACTTTGATTTCAGTATATCTATTTATAATAACGAAATCGGTTTGTTCACGGCGGGAGTTTTCTATAAGGAGCTCGATGACTTCTTCTATGGCATTAACAGGTTGTACAGAGCACTTCCCGAAGGGGTTAACTTTCCGGAGGGCGATACATGGGTAGCCATGGGCTGGGATGCTCCGGCCGGTGCTTACAATGTCAGTACCTTCATGAATAATCCTTATACGGCATATGTTCATGGTTTTGAGTTCGATTGGCAGACCAACTTCTGGTACTTGCCGGCTCCGTTGAATACCGTTGTACTGAACGTGAACTATACCCGTAACTTCTCCAAAATGGATTATAGGTTTATTACCTTCCGGGAAGTTACAGACAACACCGTATTCCCTCCGGTAAGAACACTCGTAGAAGAAGAAGTGATTCGTGAAGGCCGGCTTCTTTTCCAGGGTGACCACATCATCAACGTGGCTCTTGGTGCAGACTACCGAGGTTTTTCAGGACGAATTTCGTTCAGACTGCAGGGAGATGTTATTAC
>JASCXY010000208.1 GCA_030012235.1 Balneolaceae bacterium ANBcel3
CCGCCTTTTCCGGGAGTAACACCACCGGTAAGGTGCGTACCATAGGCTATCATCTGTTCTGAATGGAAGGTTCCTTCTTTCCCGGTGAACCCCTGGACAACAAGCCTTGTATCTTTTCCTACTAAAACGCTCATGAGCTGCAAATAGATTGAATATTGGTTTCCGTTTTTTGTAAGGTAATGATTAATGGAAGAATTCCGTTCCAAAAAAGCATTTTTTTCATGATTCCCGGGGAACCCACCTCAGAAGAATTATGGATAATATATAAAACCATGCTTGAAAACCATCTGTGAAAGGCGCAACTTATCCCCATGATTCCAGATGATAAAAAAGAAGAAGTACGACATGCCGCGGACATTGTGGACGTGGTTTCGGATCATGTCAAATTACGGCGTTCAGGAGCGAACTTCATGGGGTTGTGTCCTTTTCACAACGAAAAAACACCCTCGTTTAATGTTTCTCCAAAGCTTGGTATTTATAAATGCTTCGGATGTGGTGAAGGCGGAGATGTGTTCGATTTTGTAATGAAACTGGATGGCGTCAGTTTTGAAGAGGCCATTCGGTCTCTGGCCGAACGCTATAATGTCAGCCTGCCGGAAAAGGGATCAGAGGCCTATGATCCCAGGCAGCACTTAAAAGATGGAATATATCACGCGCTCCGTTTTGCAGGTGCGTTTTATCACAACGTGTTGAAAGACGATGACGAAGCCGGACAGGCCCGGGAGTATCTTGAAAAACGCGGTTATCCCTGGAAGGTTATCCGCAGGTATGGGATTGGATATGCACCCGGCCAGTACGACGGCTTGCTTTCTGCCGCTGCATCGGCTGGAATCAATACAGAGTACCTCCGGGAATCCGGCCTGATCAAAAAAAGTGATCGGTCCCAGGGGTATTATGACACCTTCCGTGGACGAATTATGTTTCCCATTTTTAATCCGGGAGGTAAAGTAATTGCTTTCGGAGGACGAACCCTGTCCGATAGCAAAAAAATCCCGAAATACATCAACTCTCCCCAGACGCCGGTGTATGATAAAAGTGAAGTGTTGTACGGGATTCATACCGCTAAAAATGAAATAAGGAAGAATGGGGAAGTCCTTTTGGTGGAAGGGTATACCGATGTTATCTCCATGCATCAGGCCGGTGTCGGGAACGTGGTATCAACCAGCGGTACCGCCCTTACCAACCGCCAGGTTCATATGATGCGCCGGTATGGCGATGTGTTGTTAATGATTTTTGATGCCGATGCCGCCGGAATGAAAGCCGCTGTGCGTGGTGTGAAAATTGCCCTGGAAGGAGGAATGAATGTGCGGATTCTGGCTTTGCCCGAAGGGGAAGATCCCGATAGTTACATCCGGTCGAACGGAGTAGAAGCGTTTTCTGCATATAAAAGCCGAAAGACAAGAAACTTTCTGCAGTTTTTGGCGGATCTGGCTCAGAGTGAGGGGAAATGGGAGGATCCGGTTGATCGGAAAAAGGTCCTTTCAGAGATATTAGAGGCTATTGCAGTAATTCCGGATGAGTTATCGCGCATGAACTACATCCAGGAACTAAGTGGTATCAGTAAGATAGGCGACAGAACCCTTGCCAAGGAACTGGAGTTAATACGGGCACAACAAGAAAAGAAGGAAAGAATCCGGGCGAATCGCCCCGTATCGCAATTGCAGGCCACGGATCCGACTTCATCCGCGTCGAACAAAGGAGTGCATACAGATGATAATACCGGGGCTAACAAATCTGCTTCAGGACCGTCAGGGGTGGCAGCCGGAAATCGTTCAACTGAAATGGGAAAAAAAGCATCCTCCGTGATGCGTCGTCCGAGTTACGAAAAAGAACTTTTGCGGTTGATGCTCGTTTTTGGTGAACCGCTGATACTGTTTATCGGCAATCACTGCAATGAACAGCAGTTTGAAGACCCGGACCTTCGTGATCTATTTGAAGATATTTTGAAGCAGTATCAGCAAGGGAAACCGGTATCGGTTGAGACCTACAGCCGAAAAGATCCGCCGTATCCCGGACTCATTGGTGAAATCGTAATGGAACGACATTCTTTAAGTCCGGTCGGGATGAGGAAAAGAGGGGTGGAGATACATAAAGATGCCTTCCCTATGAGAACCGCGCGCGGGGCATTGAAGTCTCTTAAGATCAGATATCTGGAAAGGGTGCGGGAAGAGTATCTTGAAAAGTTTAAACAAGCTTCAGAAGAAGAAAAACCACACATAGAAAACTGGTTACGTAAAGTAACCAAAGAACGTGGGAAATATCAAAAAGAAACCCTGGCGACCTTATTTCCTGAGGCGGATTCCGAAGAAAATCAAACCTCCGGGCAGGCGGTGAAAAACCCGTTCAAGGACTTTTTGGATAAGTATAGTAAATAAAAGCCGTTTGACGGCGTCAATTTACTTTTTTGTAGACCAAAAACGGGGGAGATCCGTAAGAAGACGCTGGCCGATTAAAGCCAAAACAGGCATCCAAACAGCACGAATTCGTATTTTTCGGTTTGGTTTCTTTCATTATATTTTGTCCAGAAAAAACAACCATTGACAAGAAAAACATCCCGGAAAATGGAATCAAAAACACTGCAAACTGCACGGCTTGCTGCACAAAAAGCGAAAGAAGTGATCACATACTACGATCAAAACCGAACGTTACTGGATGTTGGGCTCAAACGAAAAAACGATTTAATAACACGGGCAGACGGAGAAGCGGAAGAGCAAATTATAAAGGTGATTACATCGGCTTTTCCGGAAGATAGCATCCTGGCTGAAGAATCAACCGGAGAGATCGCATTAACGGACAATCGCACCTGGATTATTGATCCCATTGACGGAACAACCAACTTTGCTCATGGTTTGCCGGTGTATTGTGTTTCAATTGCTATGTGGGAAAATAAAAAGCCTAAAGTCGGATTGGTGCTGGAGGTGAATCGGGATGAATGGTACACAGCGGAAGCGGAAAAAGGAGCTTTTTTAAATGGAAAGCCTATTCGGGTCTCGGGGTGTGAACATCATCAGGAATCGTTGCTTGCAACAGGATTTCCGTATCGTGACATGGAAATGGTAGATGCATATCTCGATCTTTTTAAAGTTTTTATGCACGAAACACAGGGGGTCCGGCGTCCGGGAAGTGCTGCGTTTGATCTCTGCCTGGTCGCTGCCGGGAGATGCGACGGATTTTTCGAATATGGATTATCGGCCTGGGATGTCGCTGCAGGCAGTTTAATTATCCGGGAATCCGGCGGGGTTGTAGGTGATTGGCTTGATGGAGAGAACTGGTTATTTGGACGAAGGATCATTGCTGGAAACCCGGCTATATACAAGTATCTTTTGGAACGGATCCAGCAGGTAATCCCCGAAAAATTTTTAGAAGAGAAGTAATACATGGAAACCTTATAATATATCAACATCTATTATAAGAGGATTATCCAATACAAAGATGAACCTTGTGCTCTTTTGAACGTCTAACTAATTGAACACATTTGTCGGGCGAAGCTTTACCGGCATTTGTGGAATATCTGAAGGTTTTATGCAAACACCATTGACCGAGTATGAACTCAACAAGTCTCTGCCCGAGTTTTATCCGCGTATATTCCGGATGATTCGGACAATGACGTTTGGTACAGGCATGGATCCGGAAGATCTGACGCAGGATAGTTTTCTGAAAGCGTATAACAAACGCCATTTGTATAATGGAAAAAGCAGCTTATATACCTGGGTGTATCAGATTGCCAGAAATACGGTATTGGATGCGTTGCGAAGTTACAAGATCAGGCGCCGAATTTTCTGGTGGGAAGAAACCGACAGAGAGCCGCAAGATTTTCAGTCGGCTGAAGACGGGGATTCTACCATTGCTGAACGCGAACGAAAGCGGTTATTATATAAAGCATTGGCAAAATTACCCGAAAAAGACAGGCTTTACATTACATTAAGGGATCTTGAAGGGTTATCGTACCAGGAAATTTCTGAAATGGAACAGATTGCAGAAGGAACTGTAAAAAGCAGATTATTTCATGCACGGCGAAAATTGAAGCAGGAATTGATAGATATAGGTATGAATCCGGAAGAATCCGGAGAGTCCGAATCTAAGGAAGAGCACCATTCAAATTATTGACGGTTTAAACGGCAGCCAAACCATGACACGCAAAAAAACAAAAGAACAGTTATTTATCGATTTCACCGATGCCCTGGACGGCCAATGGCCTAAAGGTCGGATGGAAGAGCTTAAGGCTCGCGCCGGGAAAC
>JASCXY010000209.1 GCA_030012235.1 Balneolaceae bacterium ANBcel3
TCCAGAAGTTTCAGATCCAAAAGCTCCACCGCTTTCATCTCACCATTCTCCACCCTTTCCAAGATATGCTTTAAGGCATACTTTACCGTCAGTTTGGTAAGCGATTCCGGTGTATAGTAACTGGCCGACTTCTGCCGGTCGCGACCACTCATCCTGTACACAAAGGTGCCTTCGGCGATAATCACCATCTGATCCTGTTCATCGTGCAGGATTTCTGTCTTTTTAAAATCATCCCGCCGGGAACGTGGAACAAGGTAGGTTACTTCCGGCTCTCCCGGTTCATGCACCTCTATATACTCCTTATCTGTATAAAATCCACGATAGCTCAGTAGGCTCTCATATACACTGCCAAGCTGGTTGATACCAAGATTGGCGTAGGAAATGCGTCCGCGGTTTTTGCCCCGCTGTTCTTTGCTGAGTGAGAGCCGCTGAATAATCTCCTGCCAAACATAGTTTCGGATCTTCACCTTATTGAGCCAGTTCAGTTTGTCATCCATAAAAAGCGGAGAGTCCACCCTTCGGATGTTGAAGGTTTTATCCAGCTCCGGTTTACCATTCTCTCCAATTGTGTGCTGCTCCCGGTAGCCCCTGCTCATCAGATTGAATAAATGAGTCAATGACTCATGAAAAAAGGTCCCGTTTCTTGAGCTTTCAGAGTGGAGAGGCACCTGTTCAAGGTCGCGCAGCATTTCAAGCGAGTACCCTTTTTGGTACACGCTGTCGCTGATCGGCAACAGGCTCAGTTCCACGCGGCTTTCGGCATAAAAAACAAAAAGCAGCCGGTACACCATGGTGAGGCAGTCATCCCGCACCTCGTTAGCAAAATCACTTCTGTGCTGATCAATGGTGAAGCCAGTTTCCTCTTTCAGGTAGTATAGAGCCTCGTTCGCAAGACTTTCAACGGCATAAATCACACCTTCTTTCAGATCTTTAGTCACCTCATAGGCACTTTTATGACTGTCTTCATCAAGCTCCTCCAGCAACACCTGTTTGCTGTCCGGCGCAAGGCTCTCTTTCCCAATCAATAGTTGCAGAGTAGCATAGTAGTTCTCGGAACGATTGGCCGTTGCCTCATCAAACAGGTCTTCAAGTTCTAACTCCAGGTAGGAGCCGCGGAACCACTTTTCGTATTCAAGCAGGTAAATTTTGTTGGTGGCAAGGAGCAAAATAAAGTTCGGCCGCTGATTCTCTTCAAGCAGAAAAAGCTGAGATACCACTTCGTTCAGTACTGTAGGAGATAGCTTCAATCCTTCTGGAATTGTAAAAACATCTTTCCACTGTGAGCGGTGGTAACGCTGTTGTTTAACCTGAACATCTCCATTTTCAACCGTATGATAACGCTGCTCAAACAGGCCATCCGGTTCATCCTCGCCTTTCTTGATCTGCGCCTGCATCTCTAGAATAAAGAGCTGGGGCTTATCTCCCCGGTAGAGCCGATGCCGGACCGGGATCACCTCATCCTCCGATAGATGAAATAGCTGCTCATATTCATGGCGGTTTCCATCATAACCAAGAGTATTCAGCAGCTTTGTATGAAACTTATGAGCGGCATTAATCTCATCCCGTGTTCTGAGTCGCCCCTCCATAAAATCCTGCTTCAGGGAGTAGTACTCATCCTTGATCCGTATAAATTTTTTGTCCATCTCTTTGATGGCATCCCGGTCATAGCCGGATTTATCCTGCACTTTTTTGGAGAAGTCTTCGTCAAAATAGTTAGAGGCAAAAAACTCCCCGATGTTCTGTATAAATCGAATCATGATGCGGTTCGGTTGTAGAATACTGCGATTACTTTCAGAAAGGCATCGTTACTCAGCGATGTAAAGTCTTTAAAAAAGCGGCTGGTTTTATCCGTAATGTTTTTGATACGGTACACCTCATTCTCTTTCTTACGCTTCTGGAACTGGTTCATGCTGACCTCCTCAAAATCCATTTCAAGCTGTTCAAGAGAGCTGATCTTCCACTCCTGAAGCTGCTGCTCATATTCCTTCATTTTTTTGCCCATCTCCAGTTCCAGTTCATGCTGCTTTTGGGGCATGTACATAGCTTGGGCTATATCCACAGCATCACTCAACAGATTTTCTAGTTCTGACAAATGGTCTTCTGTAATCTCCTGCGTATAAAGCTGCTGATCAATCCTGTACTTTTCATTGAAGGTATCCAGCGTCATCGGTTTATCCCGGATGGCTCCTTCTTCATCCACGCCAATCACAAAGAACTCGGAATAGACCGGTTGCCCAAGATCATTCGATACCTGGCCGTGAATCACAAACCATGAGGTGTTCTCCGGAAGCTGATCGCCAAGTCGTGCAACCGGAGCCACGCCCTTGTCGATACTGGCATCCATTTTCGTAAGCATATAGCGGATCAGCGGGTGCAGCTCATACATCATCTGGAATTCTGACCATTCACCACTTTTTTTCCGGGCATCTTGTATTGACTTCTGAACGGTTTTCTTGTCCGGCGTCAGCTTGATGTGGCCGTTTTTCATCGGAAGCGCCTCTTCCGGCAGATCGTACAGAATCTCACTAATGCGGTTGTCATACACAAACTCCAGATAGCCATCCTCATTCATCTCAAACTGGTTTCTCTCCAGTTGATTGGAGGCTAAAAGCTGTTCAAAGAGTGATGTGTAATAGTTGGCATCATTATCATAGAGAGAGAACACGGGTTCGATTAACGATTCATCTTCCGTTTCAAGCGCCGGTGTGGATTCATCAAAGCCTAGACTGCTGTAATCAAACTCTTCGCTTTCTTTCTCTACCCGTTCAAGGAAATCAGCATCCTGATCAATGATCGCCTGTTCAACCCGCTTCTCCTCGCTCCGGGCATCGTACAGGTGCATTACCGACCCTGCGTCTCCCAGCTGTTTATGAACAACTTCCTCTTTTTCAATCAGTTTTTCTAAAATATGTAAATCGGTTTTTATATTGTTGACGGATGTATCTGTCACCAGATAGTATATATGTGGAGTTTTTTTTTGGCCGTAACGATCGATCCGCCCATTTCTCTGATCCAGTGTGATGATTGACCATGGCACGTCATAGTTAAACATCCGGTTGCAGTGGTGATGCAAGTTAACACCTTGTGATGCAGCATCTGAGCAAAGCAAAATTCTGACATCACTGTCCTTCTTGCCAAAATCTTCAATCATCGCTTCCTGCTCCACATCACTCAGCGCTCCACTGAAGGTTGCAATCCTGGACTTATCCAGATCAAAATCCACCTTCAATCTATCGTAAAGATAGCTTAGCGTATCAATCCGTTCTGCAAACAATACAAACCGTTCATCCCTCTGCCGCCCCGACCAACCGAGGTCAATTAGTGCTTTTTTAAATCGGCTGTACTTGCTGTCCTGATTCTCATTGATGATACGCTGGAGAAGAATGCTCAGCTTTCGTATATCGTCTTTTAGCTCAACCTCTTTCTCGGCAGGTTTAGTCAAGAATTCCAGCTTTTCAAACCTTCGTTCCAAGCTCACTTTGGCCGCCATCGGGGAAGACATATAGGCTTTGAAAATGCCAATTGAAAAAAGAATATCCATTTTATCCGAATCACTGATCGCCGAGAATTTCAGCTTCTGCTGTATCGAAAGAAACTCCTCCTCGAGCGGATTGAGTGATGTGTCAAGCCGGATGATATCCCGATCCTGAAAATTAGAGCGAACTACATCATCCTTAATATCATGTTTAAATCTACGCACATAATAAGGCTCAATATCTTCCTTGGTGAACTCCCCGGTTTTAGAAATGGCCGTAGGTTCAATCATCCGAATCAGATTGGCAAAGTTCTCACGCTTCCCATTGTGAGGTGTGGCCGATGTTAGAAGAAGCGACTCGCATTTGGTAGCCAGGTAATTGGCCAGATTCCCACGTTTTGAACTTTTATTGGCAACAGTGTGGCATTCATCAATCACAATCACATCCCAATGCGATTTCTCAATATATTGCCGGAATTTAGCATCGTTCTTCAGCGTATCAATGGAGATGATGGTCTTGTTATAGTAATCAAATGGGTTTTTATTCAGAGGCAACTTCGACTTCAGTCTGACAATTCCAACGCTGTCAAGACGTACCAAAGGAATAGCAAACCGGTTCCAGATATCCTGTTGAAACTGTGCAAGTATGGATTTCAAAGCGAGTACCAGAATCCGTTTTCCACGGCCTCGCTTTATCAGTTCTGTGAGGGTAATACCAACTTCAATAGTTTTACCCAAGCCGACCGTGTCCGCAAT
>JASCXY010000021.1 GCA_030012235.1 Balneolaceae bacterium ANBcel3
TCCCAGGGGTTTACCGCCATTCAGGTGAGCATTAAGACGTGTACGTTCAATGGTAAGAATACTGGCTGAAGATGTATTTTCTTCGAGCCCAAAACGTGGCTTTGCTTTACCAAAGGTCACCATAGCTGCCGGATTTGCCGCATAGGTAAGGGTGGCTGCATCCAGATCCACGGTGCTGAGCACATTCGCTTCCACCATGAAGTTCCAGTTACCCTGAATCTTGCCCTGGACTCCCAAACGAACGCGACGCATCTCAAAACTACTGTATGAGTCCGCATCTACACCCGCATTATCGTTGGATCCGTCAGAATAGGCAAATTGACCCTGAATTCTTCCTCTAATCTTTAATTCAGTGATCTGTGGCCGGTTTGGCTGGACGACAACCGGTTTATCGTCACTTTTATAGGATAATTTTGTTTCGGCGACGGCCGATCCAGAAACCGGGATCATAATAAACAGGGCCATCAAAATACATGGTATCGTTTTTCTCATTTTAAAAAACCTCTGATAAAGGGTTACGTTAGAAATTGTACGGTGTTATGGTCTTGCCGGCCGGAATTCATTTACAGGATCAACCCTCCGCATTCCAGCCTGATTGGACACAAAGTATACCCCCAATGTTACCTGTGTGTAACCCTCACGTTAAGAATTTGTTAAGGCGTTTTTCTGTAACAAATCATACCCCACCTGTCTTCCCGGTATACTTATTTAACAATTCGGTAACATTGCGGTAACAGAGTGATAATACGCCCTTCATAAACTACGGCTACTGCGAAATAACCTTCGTCGTCTTTGAACTAAGACATCGACAAGGGGCCGCCTGGTTTTCTGGTGATATCCGAAACCATAGGGGTCCTTTAAATACTCACAAAACGTTAAATCATATGTACAATTTTAAACTATATGCCGCTGTAACATGTATGTTATTTTTTGCCATCTCTTGCAGCGGAAATGGGGATAATGGCCAAGGCCAAAGTGAACGGTCTGTAGAAAGATCTGAAAGAGTGGATCTTCTGGGAGCTGGTGCTTCTTTCCCGGCTCCTCTTATTACCGCTATGGCTGATGAATATCGTGACCTTACACGAAACAGGGTAACCATCAACTACCAATCCATTGGTTCCGGAGGTGGAATACGTCAGTTTGTTGAACAAACTGTAATGTTTGGAATGACGGAAGCCTTTCTTTCGGATGAGGTAATGCAAAATGTTGAACAGGCAACCGGAGGCCGCGCTTTTAATATGCCCATCACTCTGGCAGACGTAGTTGCAACGTACAACCTTCCTGGAATTGGCCCCGGACTCATTTTTTCAGGGGATGTGCTTGTGGATATTTACTTAGGCAACATTACCCGATGGAGTGATTCCCGAATTGCCGATCTGAATCCGAATGTTCGACTCCCAAATCTTCCGATTACCGTCGTGCATCGCTCGGATGGTTCCGGTACAACGAATATCTGGACCAGCTATCTGAGTAATGTATCAGGGACCTGGGCATCTCGTGTTGGATTTGCCACCAGTGTTAACTGGCCCGTTGGAGTTGGGGGAAATGGTAACGAAGGAGTTGCCGGAGCAGTAATTAACACTCCCGGTGCCATAGGTTACAACAGTTTTGCCTACGCTCTACTTAACGACATGTCTTACGGTTCCATTATCAACTCTTCGGGTAATGTTATAAAGCCTACGTTTGAAGCTACTTCTGAAGCTGCAAACATTGACTTACCAGCAGATACCCGAATCCTGTTTACCAATACCCCTGCCGAATTCGGTTACCCCATTGCCGGGTTTGCCTGGATGCTGGTGTATGAGAATCTTGATGCCAACAATGCTATCAGTACAAGAAGTGAAGCAGAAGAACTCATTGAGTTCCTTATCTGGAGTATCACCGATGCTCAGGATTTGTCTGAAGATCTTGGTTATGCCAGACTGCCCGAAGCAGCCCTTGAACGCAACTTCGCTATGATTCGCCAACTCAAGTGGAACGGACAATATATCGGCCGGGAACTGCTGCAGAAGCATGATCTTGCACATGCCCTCTAATGATATCCGGATCTCTCTTGTATCAGAACCATCAGGATAAATTATAATTAATGAAATCTGAAGCATCATATACATTCAGCAAAAGCACACGGGAACTACTGCGGAAGCCACCTTCCGCAGTATACCGGTGGCTTGGCGATCAAATATTTAAAGTAGTAGTTGTCCTTTTAGGACTTACTATCATTCTTTTAGCATTTGGAATGGCTTACGTTCTGTACGACGAAGCCAGTCTATCATTACACCGGTTTGGATTCTTTACCTTTATTTCCTCTTCCGTCTGGGATCCGGCGGTACAAATGGTTTTTGGGGCTTTTCCTTTTCTATTCGGTACCATAGTAACCAGTATACTAGCCCTTGCACTGTCCTTTCTACCTGCCATTGCCGTGGCCATTTTCACCGCAGAATACGCCCCGCGCTGGCTTGCTGCCATCATTGACAATCTGGTTCAGCTGATCGCAGCGATTCCGAGTGTTGTCATCGGGATCTGGGGAATTTTTGTTTTGGCTCCGTGGATGAGAGACAAAGTCTATTTACCTGTTTTTATGTGGACAGAGGCTAATCATGAGGCTCTGCTACCTCTTTTGGGGAATCCGATGGGATATGGCATGACTACTGCCACCATCGTTTTAGCACTGATGATTGTTCCCTACACCACGGCTCTTACCAAAGATGCACTTCGGTCTGTTCCGGTGGAACAGCGAGAGGCCTGCAGGGCATTGGGTGCTACGAAGTGGGAAGTGATTCGGATGGCCATTCTTCCGTATGCCCGTGGCGGTATTTTGGCTGGTGCTATTCTTTCACTTGGTAGAGCCATCGGTGAAACCATGGCCGTAGCTATGCTGATAGGAAATAAAAATACGCTTCCTTTTTCCATTTTTGGCGCCGGCGCCACCATGCCTTCGGTGATTGTAAATGAGTTCCGGGAAGCGGTTGAAAATATTCACCTTTCGAGTTTGATGGCTGTTGGATTTACCCTGTTTATTATTGCACTGATCGTCAACCTGCTTGCCGCATACCTTACCCGAAAGTTATCCATTAAAGGAGGGCAGGCCATATGAAATCCCTTGCCTACAGAAATTACCGTGACCGGTTTGTCGAAGTCCTGCTTGTTTTAAGTACCATTCTTGTATTGGCTCCTCTGGTTATTATTATCGGTCATGTTATCATCAACGGAATAGGAGCCATCAACTGGGACTTCTTTACCCAGGAGCTGGGATCTCCATCCAGGGCTATCCAGGGCAGACCTACCGGACTGGTTCATACCATCCTGGGAACCATTGTGGTTGATTCGATTGCCCTGATGATTGCCATTCCCATTGGAATCGGAGCCGGTATCATGTTATCCGAATACCCGGATCACAAACTGAATCCTCTGTTACGGATTATGAATGATACGCTTAACGGGATGCCCGCTGTACTAAAAGGGCTGCTTGCGTTTGTTCTGATCGTAAAGCCTATGGGGACCTTCTCCGGTTTGGCCGGCGGTGTCGCGCTGTCCTTTGTAATGCTTCCGATTATAGCACGAACGACAGAAAGCGCGCTGATGTCAATTCCCTGGTCCATTCGCGAAGCAGGCCTGGCTATTGGGTTACCCCGCTGGCGTGTCGTTCTATCGACGGTGATGCCTGCGGCCAAATTCGGCCTTGTTACCGGTACACTTATCGCCTTTGCACGTGCCGCTGGTGAAGCAGCGCCATTGCTGTTCACCTCTTTTGGGAACAATTATCTTCCAAACCAGTTCTTTGGAATGATTACAGGTCCAACAGACACCTTGCCCCAACGACTTTACAGCCTTGCAATCAGCCCGTACTCTCACTGGCATGAAATGGGCTGGGCCGCTGCCATTGTATTACTCGTAATGGTTATTCTCTGCTTCGCCACAGCACGCCTGCTAACACGACAAAAAACCGTTAAGTAAACTTCTTGTAGACATTTTTTATGCAGACTCTTGAAAAAACAACGCATTCCGCAGATACTAACTCACATAATTCGCTTGAAATGAATAATCCTGTTCCATCTGCCGTTCGAATGGAAACCAAAGGCCTTACTGTCAAATACGGCTCATCCATTGGAGTTAAAGAAGTATCTCTTCCCATCTATGACAAGCAAGTACTTGCGCTTATTGGTCCTTCCGGTTGTGGCAAAACAACCTATCTCAGGGCACTCAACCGCATGCACGACCTGACCCGTTCAGCTTCGGTTACAGGCGAGGTATTACTGGACGGTAAAAACATATACGGACAGGATATCAACCCTGTGATTATCCGCAGAAGAATTGGAATGGTATTTCAAAAACCAACGCCGTTTCCGACCATGAGTATTTTTGATAATGTTGTGGCAGGACTTAAATTAGTAGGAATACGAGATAAAGCTTTATTAGCAGAAGTATGTGAAACCGCTTTAAAACAGGCCGCCTTGTTTGATGAAGTCAAAGACCGTCTCCGGGATCCCGGTTCCAGTCTGTCCGGCGGACAACAGCAACGTCTATCGATTGCACGCGCACTGGCCGTAGATCCGGAAGTGTTACTAATGGACGAGCCTACAAGTTCTCTGGATCCTCAGTCCACCAACCGAATCGAAGAACTGATCCATACCTTAAAGAATCAGGTTACGATTGTCATTGTAACCCACAATATGCAGCAGGCCGCCAGGGTTTCTGACCGCACAGCGTTTTTCTATGTGGGAGACCTGGTTGAATCCGGGCCAACCAGCGACATTTTCACCAAACCTGTGGAAAAAAGAACCGAAGAATATATCACCGGACGTTTTGGATAATCAAAGGAATTAGCCAGTCTTCCTTCTTACCATCTACACTATACATTATAAAACGAACAACCATGCGAGAAGCATTTGAAAATCATCTGAAGTCTCTGGAAAAAGATCTTGTGGAAATGTCTGAAATGGTCATTTCTGCTATTGAAAAATCTGTTGATGCCCTGAAAAACGGAGATGTTGAACACGCAAAAATTATAAAAAAAGATGATTATTACATCAACAAGAAACGGTGGGATATAGAAGAAAAGTGCATCAATCTCATTGCCACCCAACAACCTGTAGCTGTTCATCTCCGGGAGCTTATCGCTATTCTAAACATCATCACAGACCTGGAGCGAATGGGGGATTATGCTGAAGGAATTGCAAAAATCGTCTTAAAAATTAACGGAGATCCGCTCATTAAACCTCTTATAGATATTCCGCGAATGCAGGAAATATCTATAGAAATGATCCGTGAATCACTTATTGCTTTTTCAGCCAGAGACGAACAGGCCGCACGCCTGGTTAATGCCAAAGATGACAGCGTAGATGAGTTGTATCATCAGGTGACCAGGGAACTGATTTCTATCATGATTGAAAATCCCCGAACGATCACACAATGTACCCATCTCATGTGGGCGTCTCATAATCTCGAGCGGATCGCAGACCGGGTGACCAACATTTGTGAACGTATTATCTTTCTTGTTACCGGTGAAATGGTTGAGAATATAAAAAACTGACCCCTCTGGTAGTCCTCGGCCGTACAAACGATATAGCGGCAGGAAATTTTTAACTCCTGCCGTTTTTTATCTGATAAGAAAAGCCCCCTAATTCTTGTATTGCGACTATTCTGTTAAAAATCTCCTGTGTTTTATCCGCATTTTCTGAATATTTCAGATTGACAAACGTGGCAATATGCAGTAGCTTCGTTTGAGCATTGGGTTCGCAAAGAAATGTTGTAGTTGCTTGTTTCTTTGTGATTAAAAGGGAATCCGGTGAAAATCCGGAACTATCCCCGTAGCTGTAATCTCTGAAAAATCCCGCCATTCAGCCACTGTCAGGACTCCCCGTCCGGATGGGAAGGCGGCCGGATTGAGAGAAAGTCAGAAGACCTGCCTGCTGCTGTTCGTTTAGTTCAGGCTTTCGGAGGAAAAGCCGGGAACGTATTCATTCCGCGGCTCTTATCCGCACGTGATGCCTCCCATCTTCCCTTTTCGAAAGCTCATAGATATTCACCTACTGGATTTATGTACTATGAGCCTTTTTCTGCCATCATCCATCCGATGGATGTCGGACGATGTTGTATATCGGACTGAGGGCCTTTGCCCGGCTTATGTCTTTCGGTTGAAGGGGTTCTCTTCCAGTAGCATAAAACTATGCACACTCTTAATTAAGATCTGATATGGAGCATTATGTAATTAAAAGAAACGGGGAGTATGAGC
This sequence comes from Balneolaceae bacterium ANBcel3, assembly GCA_030012235.1. Lineage (GTDB taxonomy): Bacteria > Bacteroidota > Rhodothermia > Balneolales > Natronogracilivirgulaceae > JASCXY01. The sequence continues at coordinate 6,233 of JASCXY010000021.1, forward strand.
CTTTTAAGGCCTATAAAATAGAAGATGCCATAAAAAAAGCGTTTCATAGCATTCCCCAAAGATACGATCCGGCCATCTTCGGTCAGGTCGTACACCTGTTGAATTGTAAAGTTACCTGGGCTGTTGAAGAAATTCAGGACACCATAGAGTCCACGTTGTTTGATAAAGGCCATTTTCTGGTTCTAAAGTCTTTTATGCTCTACCGGCACACCAGAAAACTGCAGCGTGAACATGTTGAAGGACTGAATGATGATACAACGTACGTCGATTCTTCCTCAACCATTGAAGAGTACATCCAAAAAGCGGACTGGAGGATTCATGCCAACGCCAATACGTCCTATTCAAATGCCGGCCTGGTGAGTAATACCGCCGGAAAGATTATCGCTAATTATTGGTTAGATAAAGTATACAGTAAAGAGGAGGGGTATGCGCATCGTAATGGCGATTATCACATCCATGACCTGGATTGCCTCACCGGGTATTGTGCCGGATGGAGCCTTCGTGTACTGTTAAACGAAGGGTTTAACGGGGTCCGTGGACGAGTAGAAAGCAAAGCTCCCAATCACCTGCGGGAAGCACTCGGACAGATGGCTAATTTTCTTGGGATCTTGCAAAGTGAATGGGCGGGCGCTCAAGCGTTCAGCTCCTTCGACACCTACCTGGCTCCGTATCTCTTTAAAGATCAGCTGTCTTATAATGAAGTCTATAAACACATCCGAAGCTTCGTTTACAATCTGAATGTCCCGGCCCGATGGGGACAGTCGCCTTTTACGAATATCACCCTTGACTGGACGGTTCCTGATGATCTTAAAGGGCAGATTCCAACCCGAAACGATCGGCATTTATTTAAGGATATGAAGGATGGGTCTTTTTTGAATCGGGTGAAGGAGCGAGGTGTACAGCATCCTGAGGATATGACCTACCAGCATTTTCAACCCGAAATCAACCTGATTAACAGGGCGTATTATCAGGTCATGACCGAGGGTGATGCTAATGGCCAACCTTTTACGTTTCCTATTCCCACCGTTAATATTACAGAGGAGTTTGACTGGGATGGTGAGAATACCGATTTGCTTTTTGAAAACACGTCAAAAATAGGCTCCTCGTATTTTCAAAATTTTGTCGGGAGCCAGTATACACTGGATGATAACGGGCGGCGGGTTCTTAATCCGGAAGCTTACAAACCTAATGCCGTGCGAAGTATGTGCTGCCGGTTGCAACTGGACCTGCGTGAACTTTTTAAGCGTGGAAACGGATTGTTTGGAAGTGCGGAAATGACCGGAAGTATTGGTGTGGTCACCATCAATATGGCCCGACTTGGTTATTTATATAAAGGCGATGAGGAAGGTTTGACGGAGCGGCTGGATACCTTGCTTGCTCTTGCCAAATCTACCCTGGAAAAGAAGCGCGTTTTCATCCAGGAGATGTTTGACCGCGGCCTTTATCCTTATACTCGTCGGTATCTGACGCATTTTCAAAACCACTTTTCGACCATTGGGGTGAATGGGATGAATGAAATGATCCTCAATTTTACCAACCGAAGGGAAGATATGACGACAAACCGGGGCATCACGTTTGCATCAAAGCTTCTTCATCATATCCGCAAAAGGCTCCGGGATTTTCAGGAAGAGACAGGGAATTTGTATAATCTGGAAGCCACCCCGGCGGAAGGTACCACCTACCGTTTTGCAAAAGAGGATAAAAAACGCTATCCGGATATCCTTCAGGCCGGATCCGAAGATCAAATATACTATACCAACAGTTCGCAGATTCCTGCCGGCCATACCGATGATCCGTTTGAAGCTCTTTTTCTTCAGGACGACCTTCAGTGTCAGTATACCGGCGGAACTGTCCTCCATCTGTATATGAGGGAAAGAATCAGCTCTCCGGAAGCCTGCCGGCGACTGTTACAGAAAGTTATCCGACAGTTTCGTCTCCCGTATGTTACCATCACTCCGGTCTTCAGTATTTGTCCGGTTCACGGCTATCTGAGTGGCGAGCATGAATACTGCCCCCAATGTGACGAACAATTACTGGAACGGCTGGAACAAGAGACGGGAAATCCATATATCCGTTAACTATTTCGAACGAACTTATGTGCAACCCTTTAATACATTTCCCATGAAAATATCAATAAAAACCTCCGATTCCGTTCATATCTCCAGAGAAGAGCTTCTTCGCCAACATGAAGAAAAGAGAACAAAATGCTTAATTTATACCCGTGTCATGGGGTACCACAGACCGGTAGAGAGTTTTAACATCGGCAAGAAAGGAGAACACCGGCAACGGGTGTTCTTCAGAGAACCGTGAAGCCTCCCTTACCTCTGTACGATATTACACCTTTTACACTGCTGGATTTTCCGGGTAAAACCGCCTGTATTTTTTGGTTCAGCGGATGCAATATGAGATGTCCGTATTGCTATAATCCGGATATACTCTTTTGCCGTGGGAAAGTGCCCTATTCCAGAGCCGCTTCTTTTCTTGAAAGCCGGACCGGACTGCTGGACGGCGTTATTTTCAGCGGAGGGGAATGTACGTTGCACCCCTCCCTGTTTTCGTATGCTGAACTGGTAAAAGACACCGGAATGCTCATCAAAACCGACACCAACGGCTCACGCCCCGATGTTATCGCACAGTTACTGGAATCGTCTCTGCTGGATTATGTTGCCCTTGATTTCAAAGCTCCCGAAAGAAGGTACAAGCAGGTCTCCGGCCGTGCGCTTTTCAACGAATTCCATAAAACACTACATCTGCTTATTGCATCCGAGATACCGTTTGAAGTCCGAACCACAGTACACCCTCATTTACTGGACAAGGAGGACATACTCGAAATGACCCGCATTCTGGAAGAGGCCGGTTACCGTGGTACATACTATCTTCAACAAGCTATAGATCATGGAAATACCCTGAATAAGCTCCCGGAACCGGGCCATTGTCCCTGGCTTGCATCCATCACCTCTTCCATGTTTCAGGTTTCATTGCGAAATACAGAGTCCTCCCTGCATTTTGGATCTCCGGCTCCGTGAGCACAAAACGGTTTAATCATCTGTTCGTTTACGAATATACCCTGCTATACCCTTGTTTTGACCCTTACAGCTCGTATATTTTAATCGTATGTGCCCCTTCACATTTAAAAAACGTCCTCCATGAACACTACTTGTTCATACGCCACCCAAAAGCATTTTCTCTGGCTTAAAGACAGGGATCGATGGCTCTCTGAAGAAGCGCTCAAAAACAAAGTTTCCAGTAATGAGGTTCTGCTTGCTCAAGATGGAAAAATAATTGTCGGATGGCTTCGGTTTGGATACTTCTGGGATATCATTCCGATTATGAATATGCTGTTTATTGATGAAGCGTATCGGGGAAAAGGTACCGGAAAGGCACTGGTGCAGTTTTGGGAAGATGAGATGAAAAAGAAGGGCCATACACTTGTCCTGACCTCCTCTCCATCCAACGAAGACGCACAACATTTCTATAGAAAAATAGGATTTACCGATGCCGGTTCGTTTACATTACCCAACGAACCCGTGGAACAGATTTTCACCAAGCAGCTGTAGCACTTCTGATTCAAGCCGGAGCAGGTCAAGAGAAATCGCCGCTTTACTACATTTGACATTTTTTAATTGATAAACCCGTTTATCGGGTGGATTTTCACAGGAAGAAGCCGGATAATGCTATATAATGTTTGTTACACCGGCCGATTTTACTTAACTGTCCCACCTGAAAGAATATGAAAAGAAAAGACTTTCTTCAGGCCACCTCCACAGCGCTCATCGGAGGTGCCTGGGCTCTTGGAACCCCTCTTCATGTCCATGCCAAAAGCACAAAATCCATACAGTCTCTCTTGCCTCACGTAGACCCGGGCACCTACGACGATACATGGTGGAACCGGGAACCCGTACGGTTAATCCAGACCAACCTGCGGGAAATTGACGCTAACCTTGACCGGGATTCTTATGTCCAAACCATGCTGGATGCATCGGTTAATCTGGTTCTTTTGAATGTCGGAGGCATTGTCGCCAATTATCCGACCCAACTGCCCTATCACTTCAGGAACCCGCTCATGGAAGGGGATTTAGTGGGCGATCTGATAGAAAAACTCCATGAAAACGATATCAGAGTCATGGGCAGGTTCGACTTTAGCCGTCTTAATGAGCAACTTGCAAAAGAAAAACCCGAATGGCTTTATGTCAGCTCAGAGGGACATATTATCAACTACAACGGACAAGTACACACTTGTCCCAGTGCCGGTTATCAGCAGGAGTATGTTTTTGAAATACTAAACGAAGCCCTCGGGCTTTTTCCGCTGGATGCCATCTTTTTTAACATGATCGGATATCAGACCTGGGATTACAGCGGCGTAAATCACGGTATTTGCCAGTGCGAGAGCTGCAAACGCCTGTTTTATGATAAAACCGGCCATCCTTTGCCACGCTCTTCGGATATGCGCGGACTCGAAGATGAGCATGAGGCGTTTACCCGTTCTACCTCGCTTGATCTCTTCCAGCGCATCCATCATTTTATCCGTGAAAAGTCAGCTGATATTGTAATCAATACCTATACCGATGAGGGGGTGGATATGATTACCACAGAATCGGCCTCATCGCTTGCAACCGGATACGACTGGAATTACGATGCTACAGATAGCGTAAAGAGGGTTCTTAATTCATATTCTGACCTCGTCCCCAATAACCTGCTCATCCAGTTTATGGCTCTGCAGTACCGGCATATTGCCATCTCTCCACATCTGGCTCAAGTCTGGCAATTGCAGAATATGCTGCACGGCGGTTCTTTGAATTTTGTAGTAATTGGCCCAAAAGAGGAGTATCAGGATCGTGTTTTCTTTCCGAAACTGAAAGAAATTTATGGCTTCCACAAGCAGCATGAATCCCTTTTCACCAATTTGGGAAGTGTCAACCAAATAGCACTGATTCGGGATTCCAACTTATGGGAATCGAACGACGAAACAAGGGGACTCATAAAACTGCTTTCGGAAAATCATTTGATGTACGATGTTCTTATGCCGGAGGCCATTACCAGCGGCCGCGCGCCCAGGCCCGTTAATGAGTATGACACCATCATCGTCGGAGATGTAAGAGAACTGTCGGAAGAAGCGGTTAACCGGCTTGATGCGTATGTGCAAAACGGAGGTAATTTGTTGGTGACAGGTTTCAGCGGAACCGACGAGCGTGTTTCTGAAGGAAAACAACCACCGCCGTTCCGGTCTCTCGGCCTTAAGCAGGAGGCAGAACTCTATCCTTTAAAACACTCTACGTATTTGACCATTTCAGAAGAGGACAAAGCGTTTTTGGGAGAAGAGTATTTCAAACATACCGACCTGATGATGATGTACACCGATTTTCTTAAGATTCATCCGGCGGAAGGAACTCATTCAACGTTTCGGTTAATGCCCGTATCGATGTACGGCCCCCCGGAAAAGAATTACTATACCGAAGATGAAGTCACAGACTGGCCTGGAATGACCTCCAACTCCTATGGCCGCGGACGTGCGGTGTATCTACCCTGGAAACTCGGTCAGCTTTATTACTTCAAGGGTCATCATGCCCATCGAAACCTGTTTCTCAGCCTGATTCAGCATCGGCTACAAACAAAAACCCACCTTTCTGTTGAAGCCTCCCATCTGCTGGAAATATCCCACATGGTTAACCGCAATAAGGCCTTCGAATGGGTCGGAATGATAAATCACACCGGCCAGATGGGTGCCACCTTTGGAGAACACGTACCTTTGAAAGACATCCGGGTACGCATTAAACCACAAAAACCCATAAGAAACGCTTATCTTCTCCGATCAGAAAAAGCCGTTGAAGGGTTTTCCGAAGGAGATGGCTGGATGCGGTTTGAGGTTCCTGAAGTATGTGACTTTGAAATGCTGGTTTGTGTCTACTCCTGAGGTGCAGAAACTCGATGGTTACCACCATACATTAAACGTATAACCGATCTCCCGTTCATTGCTGCTTCTGTACCCCTGTTAAGAAGTCGTACTTCAGTGATGGTCGTGGTGATACTCTGCAGCATCTTCATAGGTACGATGAAGCGTTCCTTTCTGATGCTCCGGAGGGGCATAGAGCGTATAGAGCTTCAGCTCAACATCGCCGGCATTGATAATCTTATGCCAGTATCCGGCAGGTATCAAAATAGCCCAATCATCGTACGCTTTCTTTTCATAGGTCAGATTTTCTTCGGTTTCGCCCATCAGAACACGGGCTTCTCCCTGTTCAATCCGGATAAACTGATCGTGATCATGATGCACCTCAAGATCAATGACTTCTCCCGGTTTAAGTGACATTAAGACCAACTGCATATATCTGCCCGTCCATATCACATGTCTGTAATATGCGTTCTCTTTCGTGCTTTGCTCGATATCCAGCACCCAGGGACCTACGGGTTCCCGGCTTTCATCAAAAACCACCGCTTCTTCGTTCTGATATTCTTGCGGATCTGTACACCCGACAGCCATCATAACCAGGAAAGAGAATGTAATAAACACTATTATTTTTATACTCAGATTATTCATATTTTCGGATGTTTTGTGGTTCTTTAATTAAGAAATAGTGGACAAAATAGATTAACATAGTACCTTGGGTATCCGTTCACTAACTATCTATACCGTAGCACGTTAAATAAATGTTGCAAGAAAACAGTGACATAGAGGTCTTTTCATAAAACCGGCAGGATCGGGGTTCACCTCTTCTTTTTAATAAATGGCAGTCCGTATTCTGAGTTTGAATGCACGCTAAGTGCAGTTACTGTACACAAAATCAGTCCCATACCAAGGATTTGCAATATGGCCAGTCGTTCATCTAAAAGAATTACCCCAAATATAGATGCGGTTACCGGTTCGATCATGGCCACGATGGATGCTACCGCCGGCACCGTATGTCTTAAACCACGGATGTAGAAAATAAAAGACAATCCGGCCCCCAGAACTCCCAGCGTCACAAACAGCGGCCAGTTTTGTGACTTAAGCACGGCTGTCGTTTGCCCTATATCCCCCAGAAACAGGAGAATAAACGCAAGTACCGCAAATGCTATTACCAGTATAGCTTGTGGACTTCCGTGCGGAGCCGCATACTTAAATCCAAAAAGAAACAGCGCATAAGACAGGCCTGAAAGAAGTCCTGCACCTGCAGCGATGATCGATACATCATCCGACCCTGCCTTATACATTCCTGTCAGAAGTACAATACCAAGCAGTACCATTGCAATGGACGCCCACTTAAAAAGTGTGGGCTTTTCCAACCCGAGAGTAAACGATATAAGAAAGACAAACACCGGTGCACAATACATCAGAGTGGCAGCTACGGAGACACTGCCTTCTGCGATGCTTATAAAATAAAAAGCAAAGTTGCCGGCTACTCCCACGCCGGCAATCATAGACCAGAACCATAAGCGGATGTTTGCCAATCCACTATTGCGCGGGCGTAACACCAGCCAGAGAAAAACAAAGAAAAAACCGATTGCACCCCTGTAAAACGAAACCACTACGGGATCCCATTCCTGGCCCGTGAGAATACCACCTATTCCGCCCGATAGCCCCCAGCAAAATGCTGCCAGTACCACGAGTGCTGTACTCACATTCTTCATGGGTCTCTGTTTTCTCTGAAAAATGGATCCAAAGGCTGAGATGAGCAGCCAAACGTGCTTTCGTCCTGTTCGTTCGAAAACTACGAACGGTATGACAGGCACTTACTGAATACCATCAAAAATCATCCAGCAGAGAAGAAGCCCCCCGTTTTACCATCAATGAATTACAAAATCAGGCCGCGACACTCTGCCATTGCAGGGAATCCGCTTAACTCATTCACAGCACTTCAGGAGATCCAATGATGCATCTGCTCCATCGATCATCAATAACGGCATACTTATGTTGCATAATAAAACAGAAGTCACAGAGATCAAAAAAAACTAAAACAATACACGATCTCCTGTTTTTTGCCGTACCCTCTCCTGAACTATGCTGTCCCACATGAACTACCCTTAAAATTAACTGAAGCGATCAAAAGAAAAATGTCAGTCCGCCCATTATTCGCTGCGAGGTGGCGTCGATATCAACCTCCTGCGTATAACCAGACATTTCAAACTCATCAATATTGATCCAGGAATGAGTATAGTTCACATCCAGAGCCACCGAACTGCTGATAAAAAGCAATACGCCCCCGCCTACACTGTAACCATCTCCTTTTAAATCCATGTAATCATCCGACAATTGGACCACCAGATAAGAAGCCCTGGCATACGGCCGAAACCGGCTTTCAATATTACCAAGCGTAAGCTGAGCGCCAATATCCACGTGCACCAATGCGTAATCTGCATCTCCTTCCTCTTCCATCATCTCCCACTCGTTGTCATCCACATCAACTTCCATAACCGATCCATCAGCAGAAAGGAAGATTCCAAAATTAGGGCTGAAATTGAATCCCAGTCTTACCCCTCCTCCATATCCGGAATCTTTCTCATCGGCTTCATCAAATGAAAAATAAGGAAGCATACCGGTCAGATTCAGATAAAAACCCTTGTTATCATAGACCGGAACGTTGTTTTCATTTGCTTGTGCGGTACCTGCAAGCAGCACAACTATCGACAATAATAGTATTCTTTTCATTCTAACCCCCATTTTGGTTTTTTTGACTTGTCTCGGGTGTCTCTTTCAATGCGTGCGCTATGGACACTCTTCTTCTATCTATTTTATCGGGTGGAAGGACGTACCCTTAAGACACGGATTTCGGATGGTGATTTCTCTACAATCCTGTTTCACCTGTCACCTTTCCTGTACATAAAAAAAGTACAGCATCATGGATTAAAATGATATGAATAATTGGAACAATAATAAGGTTGACCCCGGGAGAAAAGTAGCTTAAAAGCCAAATAAGACTACCCTGAAAAACAAATCATTCCCTAAGGCATTTCTCTGGCTCTATTCGCAAATTCACAAAAAAACCTGCCCCGCCCGGTCAATCATCGGCAAAATAACGACCGAGATATTCAATGATATCCCTTCTGACCGTAAGCGGATCAATAGCTCCAACGTATCGTGCAACCAGTTCCCCGCCGGGAGCAACCAAAATAGTATGCGGAAGAGCTCCTTCCCACTTTGGGTCTACGGCTTCAATAAGGTCGTATTTATTTCTGGAATCAAACAAATAGTTTTTGTTAGATGCTTCCTGATTTTCCAGAAAACGCAATACCCGTTGTTTAGTGTTTGGTTCATCGACACTCAGAGAAATAAACTCAAAATCCCGTCCCCTGTACATACGATCCATTTCTACCAAATAAGGAAACTCTATCACACACGGGCCACACCATGTTGCCCATACATTAATCAAGCGCAACTTTTCACTGTCATTCGCTACCAGTTCTTTTATCCCTTCTACATCTATCGCTTCAACACTCACCGGAGCTTCGGCCCACTCCTGTTCCAGTTGTCTTGCCCAGGCATCGTCCCATTTCCATTTAATAGAGCAGCCAAAAGCAGGCGTTTGCTTTACTTCAATTTCCCTTCCTGCCAACAACGCCTTTATTGCATCCCTCATATCCGAAGTACCGGGTTCAATGTACGGGTTCTCCGTATCATCAATCCGGCCTCTGTAACGGAGCGTTCGCTCTTCGTCAAAAATAAAAACATGAGGAGTGGCCACGGGTCCGTATGGAATCGAAGCAGCGTGGTCATCCCCATCATAAAGATACGGGAAGTTATATCCTTTATCTTCTGCCCTAAGCTTCATGTCTTCCATAGTATCACTCACATCCGAATAACCCAACTGGCTAAGACTAATGGCATCCGGAGAATTAGGGGAAATTACAGCAAAACCGACTCCTTTCGGCCCAAATTCATCCACCAGCGCAATCAGGCGATCTTCATAGGCCTGGGCCGTAGGGCAGTGGTTCGCCCAAAAGACAATAGCAAGTACCTCATACTCATCAAAATCGGCAAGTGTATAGTTTTTTCCATCGATTCCGGGCAGATCAAAATCATGTGCCTTCGTACCCAGTTCCATGGGGCTGATTTCCGGATGCTGTGCAACGGAACCAGCTGTAAAAGAAAAAAACAACAGGATAAACAGTACCTTCGACAAAGTTTTCATTTTATTGAGGTTAGTCGTTTAGGGTTGTCAATAGTGGAAAGTTAGCACATCTCCTCACTGCAATAAACACTATTCGTGTAAAAAAAGCATAGATAATGTTTCTGTTTATGAAAAGTTGTTATTGATCCAATAATTGTACGGTGTGCTAACTCATTGCTTGTATGCAGTATGTGTACCAGCAAGCGAATAAAAAAAGCGACCGTAAGTCATAACCTACACTTAAACACCGACCTGGTAGTTCCGGGTTTCAGGTACATTTTGATGCCCGTAACCAGATGTGGACCTTTGCTACAATCTAAAGATGAGCCCAAACGAAATCATCTCAAAAGGTTCTCCATCGCTATTGGCCGGAACGTTAACCTCCATAATAAGGCGGCTCTGATTGGATAAGACCGGGATCTCGAGACCTATCGGAACAAGAAGCCCTTGGGTAGACCGATCCCCAAAATAGGGCTGATACAGAAGTCCGCAGTATATGGAAAAAGCCGTAAGGCGAACAGACATATTAAAGCCGGCCTTCAAGCCCGGATCCCAATAGTTTTGTACGCCTGCCAGCATAGAAGCTGCAATTCTGCCATCCGTTGCCAATAAGTATTGGATATGAGCCCCCACATAGTTTTCATCTCCCAGAACACCCACCTTAAGAAATAAATCCATCCCGGGCATTACACCGTACCCACCCCTGAAAATCATCATGAAGTCATCGGTATTGGTGTATATAGCCGGCTGCACCCCTATAGTCAGGTTGCCGGCACCCGAAATTCTTGCATCAGAAAAGAACCCGTCTTGTGCATGCAGATGGATCGGTGACATAGTGATAAACGTCATTAAGAACATTAATAAGGAATAAAAATAACAGCACTTCCGACTTTTTTTTGTTAAATAATCGATCATTTCCATACCCTGGTCTTTTTACCCTTCACATTATTATAGCCTGCACATGTCGCATACAGGCCTCTTGTTAACACCGGCATATTACTCAACTCAAAGAACATAGACAATATGCAACATCCCGGGCGGGCCGTCCTAAAATCTCTCTATAATCTCATAAGAACGATTTTTTTTATAATCCCTTCAATTAAAGCCTTATTTTCTTCCAAATCATACGTTTAAGGAAGCATTTACTCCAAATCGAGTTTCTTGAAAATAATCGTGAATAAATGTAAATAACTTAAATACTTGCGATTTTAAAAGGGATTTGATATATAGCAGGTAAGAGGCAAAAAAGCCGGGAAGAAGAGAAGCGTACCTCCCGAAAACGGCACTTTACTTTATTAAAATGCATTGGTAAATCTGTTTTTTGGACTTTCTTTGCTTGTGTTGTTAAACAAGTCGATATTATTACGTTATTCGGTTTATTTTATCGGGTATATTGGTATGATGTGTGCTTACATGCTTAGTATTACCTGTTTTTTCACAGTAACCTGTCGTTACAGAATCGTGACTTCAAGGAATCCTGGGTTTCTGCACCAAGACATAAACATTTAGACTCCGGTTATGAAAAAAAACGTTCAGTTACTTGCAGGTTTCATAATGATCACCATGATCATTCTTGCTTTTTTTTCCTGGCAGGCCGCTTTAACCCATGCTACGCCTGTGCCGGAGCCGGAATCCGAAGAAATAGACAATGACTCACCAACGGTGATGGACATTGATGGTAATATTTACAGAACCGTCCGCATAGGAAATCAATACTGGATGGCTGAAAACCTCCGGACAACCCGCTATCAAAACGGTGATCCTATCCCTAATGTTCAGGGAAGCGACAACTGGCGTGATTTATCCGAAGGCGCCTGGGTGCATTATGACAACGACAGCAGCTTCGACCAGCTTTACGGGAAATTGTATAACTGGTATGCCGTTGATGATGAACGTGGTTTATGTCCAACGGGATGGCATGTTCCGAGTGATGAAGAATGGCGAACGTTAACCAACTTCCTCGGAGCCGCCCAGGAAGCCGGTGGACGAATGAAGTCTACGGGAACCAGTCACTGGCGTTCACCTAATACAGGTGCTACTAATGACAGTGGATTTAACGGCCATCCGGGGGGGTCCAGAACCAATCTGGGTTCTTTTGGCTTCATGGGAGGTTTTGGCTTTTGGTGGACTTCAACGGAGTATTTTGCCAATGTTGCCTGGGAACGCCGCCTTGCCCATAACGGCACCAATGTGCAACGTAATGGAACGGATAAAAGAAATGGCTTCTCTGTTAGGTGTATTTTAAGTGACCGTACGGAAGCAAACCTTCCCGAACTGAATACTCTTCCCGCAGATGAAATCTCCGGTAATTCCGCGCTCTCCGGTGGACGTATTGCGAATGATGGTGGTTCTCCGGTCACCAGTCGTGGAATATTCTGGAGTACAGAACCCAATCCGACCATTCAGCGTCACGACGGCAGAACCATTGACGGAGGAGGGGATGGTGAGTTTTCAAGTGAATTGGATCGCCTTGCACCAGAAACTACATATTATGTGCGTGCCTATGCCATTAACAAAGCCGGCATTGCATATGGTAACGAAATCACATTCGAATCTGCATTTAGCTATTTTATTCCCGGCAATGGACTTACAGACCTCGAAGGCAATGAGTATAAAACCGTGATAATCGGTGAGCAGGAATGGATGGCAGAAAATCTGCGAACCGGACGTTACCGAAATGGCGAATTCTTTCCAAATATTGCCGATCCAGATGGATGGGGCAGACTTGCTGAGCTGGAATTCGGATCATGGGCCTACTATGACAACGATGAGTCCTATCACGAAACGCTAGGAAAATTGTACAATTGGTATGCAGTAAATGATGAACGCGGCCTGTGCCCGCCGGGATGGAGGGTTCCTTCCAATGATGACTGGTCGGAATTGACCAGTTATCTTGGTGAAAATGCCGGTGGAAAAATGAAAAGCACCGAAACCGAGTATTGGCGTCAACCCAATGAAGGAGCTACAAATGAAAGCGGATTCAACGGATTGCCGGGTGGATACCGAACAGCAGATGGTTATTACGGTGGAAAAGGAAGTTATGGCTTTTGGTGGACATCCACCGAGTTCGATGAAGAAACGGCCTGGGAACGATGGCTTTTTAATGAACACCGAAATGTATTCCGTTACGGAAATCCCAAGGTACTTGGATATTCCGTTCGCTGTATTAAAAACTGACCCTTTTGCTTTTGGTGTCCCGTCCTAAAACGGACAACATATGCCAGGACGGGACATAGCTGTTAAAAAAAAAGCCTTGCAGATAAAACATCTGCAAGGCTTTTTTTTGTGGGACCGGGCGGAATTGAACCGCCGACACACGGATTTTCAGTCCGTTGCTCTACCAACTGAGCTACAGTCCCTCCCTCAAAGAGAAATCAAATATACAGCCTTTTTTCATTTGATGAAACCGTTAATATAAATTTTTGTCATGCTTCATCAATTCGTTTTCCGCCAATATGGATATCTTTCAAGCGGATCTGCAGGCTTGTTTTATTGTTCCAGGTATTTTCCTCTAATGCATAAGCGATGTCAATGGGTGCATTTCCGGCATGACGCAGTGGCTCAGAATAGTGCTCCATATTAAACCCAATCGCTTCGATCGGAGCAGTGCCATTTTGAGAAATCCTCATTTTCAAATGGCCCTGTCCCACGATGTTTGGCCTTCCTGATATAAGTACATTGCGCGTCACAAACACCGGCTTTAAATTATTTGGGCCATAAGGCTCAAATTGCTTAAGAACCTTCCAGAAACGGGGCGTGATTTCAGCAAACGGAAGTTCCGAATCAATTGACAACTCCGGCTTGAAATCCTGCTCTGATAGCATTTCTGAAGTAATTTCCTGAAAACGGCTCACAAACTCCTCCAGTTTGTTTTCTGCAATCGTAAGTCCGGCTGCATATTTATGGCCTCCGAACTGTTCCAGCAAATCCTCGCAACGTTTCAGTGCTTCATAAATATTGAATCCGTTAATACTTCGTGCCGACCCCTTAATGGTTCCATCCACCGTACTTAACATAATCGCCGGGCGGCAATACAAATCTACCAGTCGGGAAGCTACGATACCAATAACTCCCAGATGCCAGTCCGGGTCATGGAGCACTACACAAGATACTTTGTCACAGTCTACTCCTTGCTCCATAAGCTTGAGTGCCTGATCCATGGTCTTCGCATCGGTATCTCTCCGCTCGAAATTGATTTTTTCCAAACGGGATGCATAGGCACGCGCATCATTCATATTATCTGATATGAGCAAAGCAACGGCAACCGCTGCATCCCCCATTCTTCCGGCCGCATTAATTCGGGGCCCCAGAGAAAATACAATATGAGAAGTCGATATTTGAGAGTCGCGTAGTTGAATATGCTCCAGAAGTGCTTTTAATCCAGGACGTGGCTGACGATTAATAAGCTCCAGGCCTTCCCTCATTAAAATTCTGTTCTCGTCAATGATCGGAACAATGTCCGATGCAATGGACACCGCGACCAGGTCGAGATATGGATGCGCTACCTCCGGCGGCAGGCCCAGTCTGATCAGGGTGGCCTGAACCAGTTTGAAACCTACACCTGCTCCAGAAAGCCCTTTAAAAGGATAGGGACATCCGGGCTGTTTTGGATCCAGCACCGCGACGGCATCTGGAATGACCTCTCCGGCATTGTGGTGATCACAGATGACAAGGTCGATCCCCCGTGTTTTGGCATATTCGGTTTCTTCAACGGCGGTAATTCCGCAATCCACAGAAACAATCAGCGTAGCACCGATTTTTTCGGCATAATCCACCCCGTCACGTCCAATTCCGTACCCCTCTTTAAAGCGATGCGGGATATAGTAATGCACTTCAACGCCAAAGGCTTTCAAAAACGTGTGCATGATTGCCGTGGCAGTCGTACCATCCACATCGTAATCTCCGTAGACGACCACTTTTTCATTGGATCGTATGGCCGATGCCAGTCGGTCTGCTCCTGCTTCCATCCCCTTCATCAGAAAGGGATCGTATAGTTGATCTATAGTTGGCCGGAAAAAGTTCTTTGCATCATCAAACGTTTCAATTCCACGGATAACCAGGAGACGCGCAATAGACTCGGGGATACCGAGCTCTTGCTGTATTTTTGATACAGCTTCTCCTCGCTCCGGCTGGATATAATTCCATCGGAAAGACATAATGTTATAAGTCTTGTTTTTTTTATCATGAAAAGGAAGGAGGCCGCCAAACCTTCATTCCACGGTGTCTTTCTGATGTATAGATGAAACCGATATCCCTTTTCGTACCATGTAAGCGAAAAGGATTTTGCATGCTTCAACTAATAGAACCAACTTTTGATTTCCATCGTTTTCCGGACAACAAAAATCCTGTCTAAATAAAGTACGAAAAAACTAGTAAGGAAAGTATCAAAACCCGTCGCCTTTTTTTCCTTTTGCCAGCCTTTTCCATCGACGAATATGTCCGTTTCTGGAAAAGTGGTATATTTGCTACTCATTGTTCTAACCGGCATCACATTTATTTTATGTCTTTTTTAGCCGCTTCATCTATTCCAGTTTTTGTAAAGACACTCATGGGGCTTGAAGAGGTCCTTGCTGATGAACTAAAAACGTTGGGAGCAGAGGATCTTCATATTGGTACCCGGGGAGTAGCCTGTACCGTCAGCGAAGAAGTATTGTATCGTTTGCTCATTCACTCCAGACTGGCCATCCGAATCCTGATTCGCATCAATGAAAGCAAGATTCAGAATGAGCAGGAATTGTACGACTGGGTAAGAACCATCGACTGGCATGATTATTTTTCACTAAAACACTCTTTTGCCTTTGATGTGGTTTCGTTTCACAGCCAAATGAATCACACTGTTTTTCTGGCACAAAAAGCCAAAGACGCCATCGTTGATCAATTCAGAGATCGATATGCCATGCGTCCAAATGTGAGTCCAAAAGACCCGGATCTGCGCATAAATCTGCACATATCCAATGATGGGAGCGCCCACCTCGGGCTGGATGCTTCCGGAAGGAGTATGAATCAGCGTGGATACCGGCAAGGCGCCGGGAAAGCAGCTATCAATGAAGTTTTGGCCGCCGGACTTATTTCTTTGAGTTTGTGGGATCCGGAAACTCCGTTTGTTGATATTATGTGTGGCTCCGGAACCTTTGCCATTGAAGCTGCTCTTATTGCTAAAAATCGAGCTCCTGCCCTGAACAATGATAGTTTTGGAATCAAACGCTGGCCTCTGTTTCGAGCTTCGTTATGGAAAAGGCTGATGGACGAAGCCCGGCGTTCTGAAAAACGCGGAGTCGACTGGATTTACGGAAATGATATCGACCCCCGAACAGTAGATGTATTTCGAAAGAATGTCCGCGCTGCACGGCTATCCAAAAACATTCGGATATCCAACCTGCCCTTTCAAAAAATGTGGATCCCGGAAGGAAATGGAACCATTATTAGCAACCCACCTTATGGTGACCACATCGGAGACCGGAATGAATTAAAAAAAATGTACGAAGAGCTGGGCCAGGTCCTCAAGTACAAAGCACAAGGCTATAAAGCCTACTTTATCACCCCCGATAAACGCTTCAAAGAAACCATTTCTCTTAAACATGGCAAAATTTTTCATGTCCTGAACGGAGCCACTCCCTGTGAGTTTATCTCCTACTCCATCGGCCCGAAAAAGCAAGGTTAATATCCAAAAAGGACTTAATCTTCAGATGTTGTATATTAACACAATACATGGCCTGTTGCGACCAGCAAGCACACATTTCATCTTTTTTGAACAGGAATTGCGTAACCCGGATAAACGTTCCTGTCTATAACGAACCGTAACCTTTATTCGCACTATTGCGGTCCTTTACGATTCGATGATACAAGGTACTTTTTTATGTCATTATCTTCTGAATTAACCCAAAACCCTTCAGATGATTCGATATTTAGCTCACTAACATCATCTGAACATGAGCAAATCGTATTTTGCTCTGATAACAGAACCGACCTGAAGGCCATTATTGCCATTCATAATACGGTGCTGGGCCCCTCTCTTGGCGGGGTCAGAATGTGGCCCTATGCTTCAGAAACCGAAGCCGTTCATGACGTGCTTCGATTATCCAAAGGCATGACCTATAAGGCTTCCGTGGCCGGCCTCCAGCTTGGCGGCGGAAAAGCCGTCATTATAGGTGATCCCAAAAAAATAAAAAATGAGGCTCTGCTTCGTACCTTTGGCCGATATGTTGAAAGCCTCGCCGGACGGTATATTACCGCGCAGGATGTGGGCGTACATGTGCACGACATGGAATGGATTCGCCAGGAAACAAAGTATGTGACCGGACTCCCACGCCGTCTTGGCGGAAGCGGCGACCCGTCTCCAATGACCGCCTATGGTGTTTTAATGGGTATCAAAGCAGCAATAAATAAACACACCGGCTCGGACTCCCTCGAAAACAAAACCATCGCCATTCAGGGCGCCGGGAAAGTGAGTTCTCATCTTGTGAAGTTTTTGTATGAAGAACAAGCCCGTGTGATTGTATCCGACCTTGACCAGGATAAAGCCGATTCGCTTGCAAAAACCTATGGCGCAGAATGTATCGAGCCCGATCGTATTGTATCTGCGGAAGCCGATGTGTTTTGTCCGTGTGCACTGGGAGGAATTCTGAACAGTATCACCATTCCCCTCATCAAGGCACCCATTATTGCCGGTGCTGCAAATAATCAGCTCAAAGACGAACAGGAGCATGGCTCCATGCTGGTGGATCGCGATATCATCTATGTCCCCGATTTTGTAATTAATGCCGGTGGTTTAATCAATGTGGCCAGTGAACTGGAAGGGTATGATGAGAGCCATGCCCGTGGACAAATAACAAAAATTTATGACATCATCCACCATATCCTGGATCTTGCTTCAGATAAACAGCTTCCGACCTGGGCCGCTGCCAATGAAATTGCCGAGGACCGTTTGCAAAACACCCGCCATATTCACGCCATGTATACCCCTTCAAGCCACTTTTCAGGACGGCTGGGCGAATTATACTCAAGGAAGTAACCTACTTTTATGAATAAAAAGGACTTTTTAGAAAGAGATCGTATTCTGTTGGCCATCACAGAGGATGGTTCGCATCGAATCGCAATCGCAAAGACCACTCAGGTCGTAAAAACAGCCATGGAACGCCACCAGCTCTCTCCGCTGTCCGCAGTTCTTCTGGGAAGAACCCTGACGGGTTGTGCCCTGCTGGCGACCAACTTAAAAGGCGAGGAACGCGTACAGCTAAAGCTGGAAGGAAACGGGCCGGTACAAGCACTGATTACCGAGGCTTCAAAACATGGAGAAGTACGTGGATATACGCTTAATCCAGCAGCCGAAATTTCTTTGAAGGAAGGGGAAAACCTGGCGGATGGATTAGGAGTGGGTGTTCTCAGTGTTTCAAAAATCTTGTATAACAAAGCTCATCCGGTTACCGGTACCGTTGAATTGATTCGTGGATCGGTAAGCGAAGACCTGGCATATTATCTTTTGCAATCGGAACAAGTTCCATCGGCCGTATCTCTCGATGTATCCCTGGATGAACACGGAAATATTGCAGAAGCCGGTGGTGTGCTTGTCCAGGCACTGCCCGGCGCGGATGAAACGGTGTCCAAAAAGCTGGAAGACCATATACGAACCATGCCCAATATTTGCCAGCTGATAGAGGAGGGATATCTTGACCGGGTGCTTTCTAAGGTAACCGGCACTTTACCGGTAAAAGAACTGGCCCGCTACCCGGTTGATTTCTTCTGCAGATGCTCGAAAGACCGATTTAAAAGCTCACTGGCACTGATCTCTCCAGATGAATTATCTGACATGAAATCAGAAACAGAAGAACTGGTTTGCCATTACTGCAATGAAAAGTACCATTTTACAAAGCAAGAAATTGACGCTATAGTTCAGAAAGCAAAGATCCGGCAGAATTGACTTTCGGTTTCTGATGCAGAATTTTTTCCGAAAGATGGCGAATCAGTACGTAGGAAAATAAAGCCGAGGATGGAGCAAGTACACGTTCAT
Organism: Balneolaceae bacterium ANBcel3; assembly: GCA_030012235.1. GTDB lineage: Bacteria > Bacteroidota > Rhodothermia > Balneolales > Natronogracilivirgulaceae > JASCXY01. Next base: position 25,322 of record JASCXY010000021.1, read on the forward strand.
CCACATCAAACAGGGAATGATGCAACGGATACGAAGTACGTTCGTCATGCGCTGTCCCCATACGCAGAAACAACCCGGGGAACCGTTGGGTATAGTATGCGAAGTCTTCGGCTCCAATACTTTGTTCTCTCTCAAGCAACCGTTCATCTCCAATTTGGCCTCCAATAACCTGTCTTGCAAAGCGATACAATTGCTCGTTATTCAGCACGGCCGGAGCACCTTCCCCAAACCGGACGCTGGCCTTTACCTGGTTCATGCTGCCAATATTTTCCGTTATATCGCGGATATATGATCGCATTTGTTGCCGCAACTGCTCATTCGTTGTCCGTATGGTTCCCCCAAAAGTAACCTGATGCGGGATTACGTTAAGAGCATCTCCTCCGTGAATGGCACATATGGACAAAACGGCCGGTTTTCGAACATCGGTCACCCTTCCGGTCATCTGATACAAATGCTGGATGATCTGATTTGCAATCCATACCGTATCTTTTCCTTCATAGGGCCTGGCTGAATGCGTGGTACTTTCTGCATCCACATGCACTTCAAAGGTATCAAAAGATGCGGTTTCCGGGCCGGGACGCAGTCCAAACATCCCGCTGGGGATGGTTGGGTCGCAGTGAATACCATAAATCGCCTCTATTCCATCCAGCGCACCCTCTTTGATCATTCTTGGCGCACCGCTTGGAGTAACTTCCTCTGCCGGCTGCCAGAAAACCCGGACGGTTCCTTTTAGGTGATCCCGGTATCGGTAAAGCAATTTTGCCAGGCCGGCCGCTATAACCGAATGAACATCATGACCACACAAATGCCCAAAGCCCACACGAGAGGATGCATAACTGCACTCTTTCCGGTCATGGATCGGCAGCGCATCCATATCCGCCCTGTACGCAATCATGGATCCATTGGATCTGCCTTTTATATCTACGTAGAATCCGGTGCCGGCAACATGTACCGGTTCTGGCAGTGAAGCTTTTGCTAAAAAGTCTTTAATTCGTCTGGATGTTTCAAATTCAGCCCACCCGGTTTCAGGATACTGGTG
>JASCXY010000210.1 GCA_030012235.1 Balneolaceae bacterium ANBcel3
CCTGAAGTTCATTAGCGTCAAGTATATAACCGACGTGGGCAGTTGGTTATCATGGGGTGGAAACGCCCCACACTCCCGGTTGTTTCGATTGTCAGGCAAGCTACCTTTGGAATTGCTAATAGCCTGGTTCATTAGGTTTTTGTTTAACATGGCGGATCGACAGGATTTCAATGAGGTCGTCACTAATCTCGTATAAGAGCAGATAATTGCCTTTAATAATCAGCTCCCGTTTCATTTCATCGTTTAAAGCCGGAATCAAGCGCCCTTTTAGCGGATGATCTATCAGACTCAGAGCTTTATCCTCAACTTCGTCAATAAAAGCTAAAGCGGCATCGATGTTGTCCCGTGCGATGTAATCAGCGTAGTAGGCAAGCTTTTGAAGAGAAAGAGGAGACCAAATTACTTTCATTTAAGCTGCTTCAATCGTTCTCTTACAGATTTCATTGCACTTTGGTGAGGGACACCTTTACCCTGGTCTAATTCTCTGCGTGCCTGGTTGACTTCCTGAAGCATCTCAATAGTGTCAACCATTTCTTCATAGTCGGTTACGTCGAGTAAGACAGCGGATCCTTTTCCGTGTTGGGTGATGACAACCGGCCTGTGGTCTTTTTTGACTTTTTGAATAATAGAAGCCGCGTTAGCACGAAAAGCCGAAAGAGGTTGGATGTCTTTGTCGAGATGGATGCGTTTCATGAGAGTACGTATAAATTAGGACACTGTACCATATATGGTACAGTATCTGGTACAGAAAAGCAATATGTTTTTTTGTATTTGCTCTAAAGTGTTCATAATATGGCCGGATTGGGTTATCAGCACCCAATGCCGAAATTCGCCGGAATGGAGGAATGATGTTGATGACTGTTACAATAAACCCCCAGAAAAAGAGCACCATGAAAGCATTGGTCATCCTGGCCCATCCATACCATAAAAGTTTTAATCATGCCATATACCACACCGTGATTAACGCCTTTCAAGAGCAAAAAATAGAGGTTTATGCACACGACCTTTATGAAGAAGCCTTCAATCCTGTTCTTACTGAAAAGGAATTAGGGTCCGATGCCTCCGACGACCCTTTGGTACATCAGTATGCAAAAGAGTTGGTCGAATCGGATTTTCTGGTTTTTATACACCCCAATTGGTGGGGACAGCCACCAGCTATCCTGAAGGGGTATATTGACAGGGTGGTTCGGCCGCCTTATGCCTATGATTTTCCCGAGGAAGATACCGGAGGTGGCTTGCCTGTTGAAAAGCTTAAAGCTGGATATGGCATCGTTTTTAATACATCCAATACCGAAGCGGAACGTGAGGACTCCTATTTCGGGGATCCCCTTGATAAGATATGGGAGAAATGCATTTTTGGATTTCTGGGGATAAAAAAGGTTCACCGAAAAATGTTCAGAATTATAGCAGACAGTTCAGAAATTGATAGAAATAAGTGGCTGCAAGAAGTTGAAGAGGACATCATAAGAATCGCCGGCAAAGAAAAGCGGTGAACTCTGTAAGGCATCCATACATGAATGCAAGCCATGGATCACCCATTGCAGGGCTTTAACGATGGATGTTCGGGTGGATAGATTCCGCTCAAACACCTGGTGCATGGGTTTTTGACAAAGTCCATCGTTGTCAGAGTTGAACACCAATCACTATCCGAAGTGTTATAGAAGTGTCAACGTATATCCAAGAGTGGATAAAACTCACGGCGATGCTTGAGAAGTCGATGTTGAGCTCACAGGAGAGGCTTCATCCGCAGACACCCAGGTCGGCAGGGTCGTTTCAGCGTTTTTAATTTCAAGTACGGATGGATTCCTCCGGTACCATTCGAACCACTCAGCGGTGATGCTGTCGTTCAGATGATCCACCTTGTAGCTGACTCCATCCCGCCCTGAAGCTACCGTCGCGGAAACGGAACAAAGTTGTCGGTTTCTTTGAAACCAATTGGCTAAAACGGTGAGAGACTGGAGCCGTTGACGCCTGAACAGGAACGTGTTTTTTGCCAGTGAGCGGTATTGGAAAACCCCGTTTTCTCCCCGGAACCCTGCCGCGGCATCCAGATATTGAAGGGTAGCAAAAAGTACAGCCGGAATCAGGACAAGAGGCACAATCAGCCAGAAGGAAGTGAAGTATGCGGCAAGTATCGATAAAAGAAGAAAAGGAATGTCTGTTTTAATCTGATAGCGTAAAAAAGCACGCGAAGGAGGAGTCACACAAGGAATAGAAGTGTCATATTCGGGAAAGTAACTTTTAATAAAGTGGTTGAGTTCGGATTTTCGAATCAGCGGGTGCAGGATGGTTGATTTGAGGCCTTCGTCTCCCAAACCGGCATTCTCAAGGTAGACCGTAGCAAAACCGAAAGGCTGGCGTAAGGTTCCTTCTACGATGCGTATAGCCTGTACCCGGTGAAAGGGAATGGTGATGCTCTTTTTTTCCAATAGACCACGTTTGATATGAAGTTCTTTGCCATTTCGGCTCAATGAGAAAGAAGCGAATTGCAGAATGGTTCCAACTACAGAGATAAGCCAGGCAAAGGCAATCGCAGCAAAGATAAAGAAGAAAAGAAGGTCACCGGTAGGGACAAAAAGATATTGCTCAATAAAGGCAGCGATTTCTTCTGTGGATAATACCTGGCTTAACTGAGAGAACAAAGTACCAACGATGGAGAGAGCCACCCCAAAACTGGCGGAAGTGCTTGCTGCAAAAAGTAGCCGCTTTGCGGATAGCTGGTAAACGGGCCAGGCCGGTTCACTGGGTGTCGATGTGCGGTCAGCCGTATCCAGCTGTAATTCTTTTTCAATGGCTCGTGCTTTATGGGCTTCAATGGCCTGTATTTCAGCGCCGGTGCCACTTGCCGTTAAGAACGTAACACGCACAAGTCCGAATATACGCTGGATAACACCCGAGCTGATATCAATCGCCTGGATGCGGTCACGGTGGAGGTATTTTTTCCGGCGGACAAAAATGCCGCTGTGTATTCGAATTTCGTCGTCTTTTATATGCCAGGTGTACCTGAGCCAGTTAAAAAAACCTATGGCAAGAAGAAATACAGGGCTCAATAGCAGGAAAACAAGAACGGTAGACCCTCTTCCGGCAAGGAGAAAAACGACCAAGGGGAAAAACATCTCCTTTATCATTTTTGCGGCCGTGGTAAGAATGGCTGCCGGATGCTGCCGTTGTGGTTCCGAGAAAGGAATCCCGGATACCCCTTCCACATCACGCTTTAGCGGTTCAACTTGGGCCGGGATATCACTGTTTGTATTTGGAGTCATACAGATACACTCAATACGAGAGGAGACACAAGAGGATTACAGGTCTTCACGGGCAATCCGCGCATATTTGGAGATGGTTTTTCTAAGCTCATCGGCCACCGGCAGGGTCAATGCCGGTATTTCATGGATGTCTCCTGCTGTAGAGATCGTAACCGCCGCCATGTCAAAGAATCGATAGAGGGGTCCCTGGCGGGTATCCACATGCTGTACCCGTTTTATTGGGATCAGGGTTTGCCGGCGGACAAAAAGGCCTCTTTGTAGTTCAATTTCGTGTTCATCAACCCGATATCTCCAGTATTTCCATCGTAATTGCGGAATGAACGCAACTTGCAGTACAGAATTGATGACCACACCCAAACCCAGCAGATATAAGGGCCATACGGCCGTTTGCTCTTCTGTAATCAGAATAACCGTGTATATAGCAGGAGCAATCCATAAGAGAAGGGAAAAAAGCCCGCCACTGATCTGCCAGAGGCGAATAGCTTTTGGCGGAAGGGTATTTCGCCCGAATTCATCCCTATTTGATGAAGACGATGTCGCCTCAAGGGGGTCGGTGGTGTCCAAATTCTGTGTTTCGCTGCTCATATAGAAATGGGGTTCATCTTGCAGGATTTTAATGGTTTTAAAAGGGAAACTCAAATGGCGGGACCAGATGGCCCCACCAGGCGCTTATATCAGGGAGAGAGCGTTAATACGGTCACGGATTGAGGCTGCACAGTTACTTGTACGGAGGTTCTGTTAATTTGTGCCGTGATTTCTTTTGGAGACACATTATCAGGATCTTCAAAGGTGTTTACTGCATCCATTTGTGACGCGTAGAGGGTTTCCCCTTTTACTTCGGTGACGGAAGTTCCCTTTAGAGAAAGTTCAAATGAAACCGGGTTGTTCGGATCAATATTTGAAAGAGCTACATAGATCCGCCCGTCGCTTCCTTTAGCC
>JASCXY010000211.1 GCA_030012235.1 Balneolaceae bacterium ANBcel3
ATAGATCGCCTGAAAAGCCACATCACGGCTTCCACTTGGGGCAAATTCCATTTCTACGGAATCCGGGCCGGTAACCACACGCTTAAAAACAGGTGTCACAGGGGGAATGGTATCGGGACGTGTAATTTCCAGAACCTCCGAAAATTCTGACTGATTGAAGTTAAAGTCCAGGGCCTGAACCTTATAATACACCTTGGGAGTCAGCGAACGTAGCGTAATCGTATCACTGAAAACTACCGGTATTTCGTTCCTGAGAGAGTCGTCATCCACAAATCCTTCAAAAATCACCGAAAACTCGTGCTCCGGATCGTTGGATCGGTACAGCCGGTATCCCATCAAGTCCGGTTCTTCATTTTTCTCTACCGTCAGAGTTACAACACCAAGTGAATCTACTTCTCCGGAGAGAAAGACCGGCTTGGCCGGTGGGATGGTATCGATCAGCGTAACAGCGACCGGAAGCGAAGAACTGACATTAAAAGCGGTATCTACGGCCTGCACCACATAATAATTGGACTGTCCTTCTACAAAAGTAGTATCAATGAGGGATCGGGTCGTTTCAGGTAGCAGCTCAGGATGTATGATACGGTATTCCCCTTCAGCCTGTTCTGATCGTGCGACTACAAATCCCATCAGATCCGGTGCAGGAGGATCGTTCATTTCCCATTCCAGTAATACTTCACGTGGTTTATGGTGCTCCAGGGTCACAATACGTGGTGATTCCGGCGGAGTACGATCGCGGGGCATGGCTTCGACTTCGGCAAATAAAATTCGGTCCCCGAACATGTTTTGGCCGTAAAAACGATAGGTATAGACCTCATAGTTCTCCAAATCCTCATCACGGAAACTACCGTGTTCGAATGCATCAAACCCGGCTCCCCTAAGTTGAATCTGCGGAGCATCGGTAATTGGATGAAATTGATCTGAACCCGGGTCCTTGCGCTCTACGGTATAAAGAGACAGTCGCTCATCTTCCACCCAGAAAAAATTGATCCACGTATCCCCTTCATAGAAAAATACCTCATTTTCATAGGCCCGGTCATCTGTTTCTGCCACGATGGAAAAAGGCGCCGGAACCAGGTTATACAACGGTGGATCGGTTGCGGTCATGACCCGGTAGGTATAGCTTTCCCCGGGTTCGACATCGGTATCTGTAAAACTCATGGCCAATGCTTCGGCCACAGCAGCATCCCGGGCAGCGGTAAGAAGGAATACGGCATGCTCAAAGTCCTCGTCTGCCCGCTGTTGCCGCATTTCCTGGATTCCGGTTTCGAAATCAAACGTACCACCTGTCTCTGTCTGTGCAATATCAAGATAACCCCGGGCCAGATCCAGAAGATCCAGTGACTCGCCATCAGCCTGGTCCATGACAGCATCCCACTGCTCCGGCGAAAAAGGCGACACCTGGGCGATTTCGGCAAAGTCATCTGAATTTCCAACCGCACGTTGAATAACAAAGCCTTCACGGAAACCGGTGTTCAGCACAACCCGTTTTTGTGGAAAATAACGGAGTTCGATACCAGTACCTTCCACAAACCGTCCTCCGATTTCTATGGTTGTGGCAAATTCATCCGTGACAAGTTGATGGCCTTCACTTCCGTCCTGGCCATTGGCCGGATTCGTCGTAAATGTAAGCAGCAGCATCAAAGAAACTGCCAGTAAAATCATGGTTCGGGTCATGGTGGAAGTCGTTTTTTTATTTCAGGTACATTCACATTAGGATACCGGTCTCAACACCTTTTAAAAGCTTTGCAACGGTTGACCTGTCCCGTGGGTAACAGGTGGTACGGGCCCGGTGTGGAAGTTTTTGGTCACTGTTTCCGTAACAGGCACTCCGGAGTTCGTTTGCGCGGTAACCCAGCTTCCATTTATATACTCCTTGAGCGTTGCAGTCACCGTAAACATATATGACCGTTCGTCTTCCAGATTGTTGACTGGAGGAGTCGGAGGTGAAGGCAAGTCGCCGTAGCCGGGTTCCGGTGGTTCTGGCGGATAGGGAAGCAACGGATTCTGCGAGATGTCCATTCCCGGAACATTGGCAGGCCCGGAACCCGGACCGGATCCACCTGCCGGAGGTGCTGGTTCTGAAGGACCGGCCGCTCCACCCATTCCCATAAAATTCAAAATCACGGTTCCACTCAAACCAAGTCCCGGATCCACAACCGCCGGCCACTCGCTGCCGCCACCCTGTGTTCCCCCGGTTGTACCTGTTGCACCGCCAGTGCCGCCAAAGTCGATTGGCGGGGCAAACCCCGGATCAAAGATATTGGCTTCGCCAATGGTGGTGTACAGGAATTCGCCAAGGATATTACTATTCGTGTTGAGTGGCATGGTGGCCCACGACCCGTTTTCCTCCAAAACCTCCAGCTTGACAGACGTTTCCATTTTGAAGGTGCGCATTTGGATGGTGCCGTCGGCCTGCTGTTCGGCTACATCGAACACTTCGTCCGGCTCCAGTCCGTATTTTACGACGAGGGGCTCATCCACCGGATAGTTGTAGACAAAGGATGGATTAATGTATTGGATGAGTTTCTCCTGCTGATCGGCGGCCACATCGCCCGGGTTTACCGTGACAGTGGTGCTGGTGGATTGATTTCCGCACGTGGTACCCACTTCAAAATCATGGTGGAATTTCACATCTATGATTTTAAACACATAGGCACGGCCGCTGATGGCACCGGCAGCGTAGTAGGGATTGGGGAATTCGCCGTAGATCCAGGCGCCCGCTGCGAGATCCACAATGGTCCATGTTTTGTTTCCAAGGCCGCCTTCACGGCGAACATAGGCACCTGCCGTGGCATAAAATGCGAGTCCGCCGGATGCCCGCCAGCCATTGATGCCTATGGGGTTGTATCCGCCGCATCCGCCCGCATAATCCAGGAATGCCAGGTGCAGCTCAGCACCGGCTCCAATATTGAATCCGGCATAAAAATCACCGGCACAGAGACCGCAGGGCAATCCAATTTCAGCAGAATGGTCGAACATGAATCCGATGCCCAGCGCGAATCCGGATCCGGTATTGGTATGGGAGCCTACTCCACCTGATCCCATCTGGCTGGTACCGGGGTACTGGTGTATGGCGTTGTAATAAGCGTTGGCAAAGCCGGGGGTAAAACCGGTGGGCGGACTTATATGGTTTCCGAACATCAGATAGGCGTATAGATTCAGGCCAAAAACACTGACTGCATTGGGATTGGCCGGCTCTCCAAATTTAAAGTACCATTGATTCTGCTTCCCGTTGATATCCAGTACCAGATTCACCGGACTGGGAGTGGTAATAGGCGGAGCACTCACATTCACGTTGGCAAAGAGATTGAAGTGCTTGTCCGGGAAATTGTAGGTGACTCCCAGGTTTCCATCTACAATAGCTTCGGCCCGGGAAGCGGCGCTCAGGTCGGAACCGATCCAGAAGTCTCCGGTGAAATTGATGAACGTGAGACCATTTGTGCTGGTGTTGAACTCTCCGGCCAGCACTGCATCGGCATTGAACCCTTCTTCAGACGGAGTGGTGGCAATGGTGGCACCGGCCCGGAACCCAAGCTGAGACTTAAGCGGGCTAAACGTATAGGTAGTGCCATCGAGGGAGGCTTCCATATTATAATAGGCTCCACCTCCAAAACCACGAAAGGCCAGCCCGGGCAGGAAAACAACACCGGGTGGAGGTAGCGTCACATCTGCCTGTACACGCCAGTACCTGTACAACTCATTGCCATTCTGATGAGTCGTGTTGCCGAACTCTGCCAGCGCGGAAGCCTTGACGCCTACCGGCTTGAAGTCAGCACTCAGCGTTCCGATAAATCCGCTTCCAAAGACCGGATCCTCGTTACGTATACCCAAGGCGCCCTCAATACTAACAGCTGCCAGATTCGCCTGTATAGCAATAGAATCCAGCGAGGTACTCAAGTACTGCGGATAGAATTTCTGCCCTTGTACATTGTCAAGAATCGCCAACTCTACGCCAAGGCTGGTCATTCCGCCAATATCCTCTGAAAGATTGAAAATCACATCAAAATCCAGGGATCCCCGAATCAGCTGGTTTTGTTGTTTGGGGAGAATGGAAAAGCCAATATTCTGAATAGTAACAGGGAAATTCGCAAGTAGTTTCTGCTCGCTGGCAAAAGACCAGTTTCCAATAGCAAACGAGAAAGGATCCTGCTCCGAAGAGTCATAGTTCATTCCCATGCCTTCGAAACTCAGTCCCAT
>JASCXY010000212.1 GCA_030012235.1 Balneolaceae bacterium ANBcel3
CTGGGACTGAATTTCGAAGGCATGGGATTGAACTATGACTCTTCGGAACAGGATCCTTTCTCGTTTACTATCGGAAACTGGTCCTTTGCCAGCGAACAAAAATTCCTTGCGAATTTTCCTGTCACAATCCAGAATATTGGTTTTTCTATCCTCCCCAAACAACAAAGCCAGCTGATTCGGGGATCCCTGGATTTTGATGTGATTTTCAATCTTTCAGAGGATATTGGAGGAATGACCAGCCTTGGGGTAGAGTTGGCGATTCTTGACAATGTCCAAGGGCAGAAATTCTACCCGCAGTACCTGAGTACATCGTTGGATTCCATCGCAATACATGCGAATCTGGCAGCCGTCAGTATTAAGGGCGCATTGGGTATACGCAACGAGCATCCGGTATTTGGAAACGGATTTATCGGAATGTTGAGTGCTGATTTTAAACCTGTGGGAGTTCAGGCATCGGCGCTGGCAGAGTTCGGAAACACTACCTATCAGAATGGTAATGAGCTGTACCGCTATTGGCGTGTACAGGCCGATGTGACGCTGCCTCCACCCGGTGTTGTTTTCCTGCCCGGGCTGGCCTTTCGTGGTTTTGGAGGTGGAGCCTATTATAACATGGAAGCCTCCCTTGATGGCACTACCTATACGTTTAGCCCGCTTAAGTCTCAGCTTGGGTTCCGGGCCGGTGCCACCATTGCCACCACTCCGTCTGAAGATGGGTTCAATGCCGATGCCGTGCTGGCCGGTGAGTTTAACACCAGCACAAATGGTCTCACGTTCATCAATTTCACCGGTGATTTCTGGATCGGTTCCGATTTAAGCGCCGCTTCCCGGGCCGAAGCTATTGTAGATGGAAACCTGGGCGTCACCTATAATTTCCCGGATAAGCACTTCAATCTTTTTGCCAATGTGAATGTAAATTCTCCGCCTATCACCACTCCCAGTCCGGTGAATCTGGTACTGGATATCAACGGCAAGCAGAACCAATGGTATTTTAAATTTGGAGAGCCGGCCAATCCTAATGCGGTCAGTGTTTTTGGCCTGAATCTATACGCCTATCTGATGTTCGGAAACCATATAAGTCCGCCTACCGGATTTACTCCCGGCTTTGCCAACGCCTATTACAACGCCATACACCAGTACCCCGGTACCAGCCAGATGGGATCAGGTGGAGTAGGCTCCCATACCAATACCGGATCCGGATTCGCGCTGGGCATCGGATTCATGTTCGACCATTCTGCTGAAATTGGATTGCCCTGCGGTCTCTGTGCCGGTGATTTTTATGCCGGATTCAACATTGGAGCCGGTGCCGAGCTGCACCTGGCATTCCTGGATTACGCGGGCGGATGCGGCGGCTACAACCCCATCGGAATCAATGGCTGGCGGGCTTCCGGCGGACTCGCATTTTATGCTACGGCCGGTGCCTACGTTCGCCGTGAAGGCGGCCTTGGCAACAAAACATGGACCATTGTGGATCTCGCAGCGGGCGCCTGGATCTACGGTGAATTCCCCAATCCCTACTACGCTGCCGGTGCCATCAGCGGCCGTGCCTATGTGTTTAAAGTCATAGATGTTAATTTCCACCATGATTTTGAAGTGGGTACCACGTGTGGGAATCAGTCCACCAGCACCACCGTTACGGTCAACCCGGGCGATGTGGCTGCGGATCAGCAGGAAAAACTCATCCAATACATTAATCCATCCTTTGTCTACAACTATCCGGTGGATGAGCCCCTCGTCGTAAAATACGGACTGGAGCCGGACGAAGTGTTCGATGTAGCCGAACAGCAGGCCGACGGCACCATCCAAATGCGCACCTTCAAAATGGAAACGTCTGTCAAGCTGGAGGTTTTGGAGGAAAACGGGTCGTGGACGGTTAAGCCATTAAATACCCATACCAATATTCTTGGGGAGCACCTGTACACCACCATCGGCGAAACTAATATCTTTGATCCGGGGCTGGAATTTGCCCCACCAGTCGATTTTGGCAGTACAACAGGATCAACCGGGGGAGCACAGGGCGGCGGTGGCCAGTGGCCAGCGGTTGTGGATCCGGGGCTTGGTTTGAGTGGATCCGTGATTTTTAACTTTATGGGATTGGGTGGAGCGGCCGGGCCTGCAGAACCTGCACCTCCAGCAGGTGGATCCGGTCCGGGTTCCGGGCCTGCCAATGTTCCGGGTATGGATATCTCGCAGAATCCGTTGCTTCCCTATCCGCCGGAACCACCACAACCCGGCTACGGTAATTTACCTTCACCTCCGACTCCTCCAACCAACAATCTGGAAGACGAACGATCCTATTTGTTGACGGTGACTGCAACGCTCAAGGAGTATATAAATGGAAGCTGGGTTACCGCGCAAACGAACTCCGGAGTGCCTGTTACGGAAACAGTAACCAAAAACTTCCACACCGGAGCTGTGCCTTTAGTAGCTCCCGGTGCTGGTCAGCCGCTTCAAAGCTTTTAAGAGGTGTTGAGGGATCCTAACGTGAATGTACCTGAAATTAGAAAAACGACTACCACCATGACCCGAACCATGATTTTACTGGCAGTTTCTTTGATGTTGCTTCTTACATTTACGATCAATCCGGCTAATGGCCAGGACGGCAGCGAAGGCCATCAACTTGCCACGGATGAATTTGCCACAACCATCGAAATCGGAGGACGGTATGTGGAAGGTACCGGTATCGAACTCCGTTATTTTCCGCAAAAACGGGTTGTGCTGAACACCGGTTTTCGTGAAGGGTTTGTTATTCAACGTGCCGTTGAAGATTCAGGCGACTTTGCCGAAATCGCCCGGGTGTTGCCCTTTTCACCGGAGCAGTGGGATGCTGTTATGGCGCAGGCTGATGGCGAATCTCTGGATCTTCTGGATCTGGCCCGGGGTTATCTTGATATTGCACAGACAGAGACAGGCGGTACGTTTGATTTCGAAACCGGTATTCAGGATATGCGGCAACAGCGGGCTGACGAGGACTTTGAGCATGCCGTCTTCCTTCTTACCGCTGCCCGGGATGCTGCTGTGGCCGAAGCATTGGCCATGAGTTTTACAGATACCAATGTCGAGCCCGGGGAAAGCTACACCTACCGGGTCATGACCGCAACCGATCCACCGTTGTATAACCTGGTTCCGGCGCCTTTTTCCATCGTGGCAGAAACAGACGACCGTGCCTATGAGAATGAGGTTTTTTTCTATGAAGGCGATACGTGGATCAATTTTTTCTGGGTAGAAGACGAGCGGCTGTCTCTTTATACCGTTGAGCGCAAGGACCCCGGTTCAAATGAATTTCGTTTGCTTACCGATGCTCCGCAGATTCAACTTAGGGGAGCCGGGTTTGATGCATTCGAACACGGTAGTTTCCGCGATGAAGATTTGGAGAATTATGAGGTCTACACCTATCGTTTTTACGGCCAAAACATGTTCGGAGACCGAATTTTGTTTGCCGAAGTCGAAGCCATGCCCCGCGATCGTACCCCGCCGGAATCACCACGTATTGTGACCCTGGAGCACCATAAACCACGTGAAGTGTTACTGGAATGGGAAATGAACGATCCTCCTGCACCGGATTTGATGGGATTTGTAGTCGCACGATCAGAACAAGCTGAAGGCGAATACCGTATCATACATCCAGAGCTGCTACCTGAAACGACCCGATCTCTCATCGATACTACTTTTATAGAAGGACAGTCCAATTACTATGTGGTGCAGGCCATAGATACCGCTTTTAATGTCAGTTCATCGCTTCCGGTCGCTGTTACGTTGATCGATACCATCCCTCCGGTCAAGCCGGTCTTTCTCTCCGGAGAAGTAGATTCACTGGGTGTTGTAACTCTCACGGTCGAAAAGAATGAAGAGCCCGACTTAATGGGATACCGGTTGTTTCGATCCAACGATCCGGAGCACGAGTTTTCGGTGATTTTTGAAGGATTTGTGGATGACGACTCTCTCAGGAACGAAATACCGGTCGTTTTCAGTGATACGATTACGCTACGTTCGCTGACTCCCAAGGTGTATTATAAGGTTCAGGCCCTGGACTTTAACTTCAATCAGTCAGAATTTTCGGAGGTACTGGAAATTACACGTCCCGATACCATCCCACCAATAACCCCTGTTTTTAAGCGTGTGGTTACCGGCCCGGATTCCGTAGAAATGGAATTTGCCCCAAGTGGCAGCCGTGATGTGGCTTTTCAGGCGGTCTAC
>JASCXY010000213.1 GCA_030012235.1 Balneolaceae bacterium ANBcel3
GGCGGTGATATCCGCATAACCATTCACCAGAACCTGGTGTTCAGATGGGTGGATCCTGCTGTACTTCCGGCTCTTTATACCGCTATACGGGATGCCGGACTGGTAACCCGTGGAGCAGAAACCATTTCAGACATAACCGCCTGCCCGGGAGCCGATACCTGCCGTCTGGGTATTACTTCGGCCAAGGGACTTGCAACGGCACTGAACAAGGCGCTCGAAAACGGAATGAGTACATATAGGGAAACGGCCCGGAAACTGAAAATTAAAATATCCGGGTGCCCGAACGGATGTGCACAGCACACTACTTCTAATATCGGATTTCAGGGTGCGGCCCTGGCAAAAGACGGAAGAAGGGTTCCGGCCGAAATGGTCTTTGTGGGCGGGGCCTTGCTTGGAGAGGAAACCAGGCTTGCTGATTCGATCTTGAAAATCCCGACACGAAACGCTCCGAAGGTCGTGAAAAAACTGATAGATGTATACATCAGTGAAAGAAAAGATGACGAAGAGCACTTTGACCTTGTAATGAAACGCCTGGGTAAAGACCACCTCAAAGGGGAACTGGAAGAGCTTACGGCCATTCCGGCCTATGAGGATGCCCCTGAGTTTTATCAGGACTGGGGACATGAAGATCAGAAGTTTGATATTATGACCGGAATTAAGGGCGAGTGCGCGGGGGCAACCGTCGAGGATAAGGTCCCGGACTTCGAAGCGGCTGAAAAAGCACTGCAACAGGCAGAGGCTCATTTCATGCATGAAGATTATGAGGTCGCGATGCTTGAAGCCTATCATGCCATGGCGGATGCCGCGCATGTTCCGCTTTATTCCAAGTTGGTGGATCCGTTTACCCCGGCTCAAACGACATGGGAGTTTGAAAACCTGTTTGTGCGAACGGGAGAAGTAGACGCAAAATGGATGGATATCCACGAGAAACTGGAAGAAATGGTGGTGTCAGAAGCTACCAAAGAAAGGGCTTCAGAAATGATCGATTGGGCAAAGGAGTTTTATGAAGTTTGCCGTGAAGCAGAACTGCAATTAAAGAACAAAGCCACTGCGTGATTTGACACATGGATTGTAGTATATTAACTTCTTGCCGAGCAGGCTATGGGGCCTGCCGGTAAAAAGTATCTGCCATCATTTACCGACGGTGGAGTATATTACCATTAATGCGAACACGTAACGGGAGTTTCATTGCAGCAGCAAGAAGGCAGCGGGCTTCAAATCCGCAAAGAGTTTCCTGGAGCCATTCGAAGAGTGGTTGTAAAAGTAGGAAGCCGGGTATTGGTCGACGATAGTGGCAGGCCGGATCCGGTCAGAATTGCGTCTTTAATTGACCAGGTCGCCGGATTGCAAAAAAGTGGGCTCGAAGTGGTTTTTGTTTCATCCGGAGCCATAGCCGCCGGGGTGGAAGCCATCGGGTGGAAACAGAGGCCGGTTAACTTGCCGGATTTGCAAATGGCCGCCGCTATTGGCCAGGGAGTATTGCTGAATATTTATACAGAACAGCTGAAGCGGCATGGGTTTCGCCTTGGACAAGTACTTTTGACCCATACCGATCTGAATGATCGTGTGCGGCATCTGAATGCACGAAACTCCATGATGGCCATGTTTCGAAACCGTGTCATTCCTGTGGTGAACGAAAACGATGTGGTTGCAGTCGATGAAATTAGATTTGGAGATAACGATCTGCTGGCGGCTATGGTTGCAACACTGGTAGATGCCGATCTGCTGATTCTGTTGACCACTTCTGACGGGTTGTATCGAACGGAAAACGGCAAAATGATTGATAGAATACCTTTTCTGCAAGATATCACGGACGAGACACTTGATATGGCACTGGGAAAAGGAAGCAGCTGGTCGTCTGGTGGAATGGCTTCAAAACTTCAATCGGCAGACAGAGCTATTAGGGCCGGAACTCCGGTAGTTATAGCCAATGGCCATCAGCAGGATATTTTGAATGAGGTTATCAATGGCCGGGATGTGGGAACACTGATCATGTGCCGGTCGGACCAAAAGAAACTGAATGCCCGAAAAAAATGGATTGCGTTTTTTCACCGGCCTCAGGGGAGCATTTTTGTGGATGATGGTGCCGTCGCTGCAATTATTGAGAAAGGGTTCAGCCTGTTACCGGTAGGCATTGAGCGTACAGAAGGACGCTTTCGGGCCGGGGCTTTGGTAAATATCAGAAATGTAAAAGGAAAAGTGATTGCCCGTGGATTGACCTCGTATTCAAGAGATGATATTGAACGGGTTCGGGGAAAACGATCCGCTGATATCCCTTTTGTTTTGGGGGACAGGCATCACGAAGAGGTCATCCACAGAGACAATATGGTTTTAATACCTTAATAAAGCTGTATCAGGCTAACTATGAATACAGCTAAAGAACAACATAGATCATGAAGAATTCAGATAAAGTAACAGAAATTGTACAGCAGCTGGGAGTTCAGGCCAGAAAGGCCTCCCGGGCACTAATGGGAGTTTCAACAGATCAAAAAAACCAGGCGCTTCATGCGATGGCCAATGCTCTTGAAAAGCATACTCCCGAAATAAAGAAGCAAAATGCACTGGATGTAGCTGATGGCAAAGAAAAAGGCCTCTCATCAGCGATGGTAGACCGGCTTGTACTGAATGATGAGCGTATGAGTGCCATGATTCAGGGGCTTCGTGACATTGCTGAACTTCCCGATCCGGTTGGAAATATCCGTTCTTCCTGGAAGAAAGAAAATGGACTCATTCTTGAAAAACGCAGTGTCCCCATCGGAGTAATCGGGATGATCTACGAATCAAGGCCAAATGTTACGGCCGATGCCGCGGCATTATGCCTGAAAGCATCCAACGCCATCATTCTTCGTGGCGGCTCTGAAGCGCTGAGAAGCAATCAGGCCATCGCTGATGCATTACAGGAGGGTGGCCGTGAAGCCGGTCTGCCGGAGCATGTAATTCAACTGATCCCCATCAGCGATCGTGATGCCGTTACAGCTCTGATTACCATGGATCAATATGTGGATGTGATTATTCCCCGTGGTGGAGAAGGGTTGATCCGTGCTGTTGCCGAGAATGCAACCGTACCCGTACTCAAGCATTATAAGGGAGTATGCCATGTTTATGTGGACCGTGTAGCCGATGCACAAAAAGCATGGTCGATCGTTGAAAATGCCAAATGTCAGCGTCCCGGTGTCTGTAATGCGGCCGAAACAATGCTGGTGCATTCAGAGATAGCGGCATCCTGGCTGCCCGAAATGGCAGATATTCTCGAATCACGTGGAGTGGAACTCCGTGGTGACGACCGGGCAAGAGAATGGGTCCCGTCTATGAAACCGGCTACGGAAGAGGACTGGTATACCGAATATCTGGACATGATTCTCTCTGTAAAAATTGTAGATGACATCTATGAAGCCATAGATCATATACATCATTATGGTTCCGGCCACTCCGATGCTATTGTGACAGAGGTGGATGAAAACAAAGCAATTTTCGGGCGTATGGTGGATTCTGCGGCGGTCTATATCAACGCTTCGACACGTTTTACAGATGGAGCGGAATTTGGCATGGGTGCTGAAATCGGGATTAGCACAGACCGGCTGCACGCCCGCGGCCCGGTGGCTCTGGAAGAACTCACCACATACAAGTATGTGGTAACCGGAGATGGCCAAATAAAGTAAGTCTGCTGAAGGAAAACGGCCAGGCTGAACCGGACGGAGAACAAGATGGTGTACAGGTGAGGAGGCCGTTAACGGGCTCCTCCGCCCGTACCTCCGCCTGAAATTCCTCCGGAGGCACCAAAACCACTGGTCCCACCGAAACTCTCTGTTCCGCTGGATGCCAGTCTGGTAAGCCCGGAAGCAATCTGTGAAGGGTTGGATACCAAAGAGGAGGCCACAATCCAATAAAAAATCGGATTGGTGTCTTTTACATCGGAAAGTAAATGGGTCAGTTTTTTTTCCGATAGATCCAGGGCTATGGCATAGACAAAGTGTAATCCCATGTCCTCTTCCTTGAACGGCGCACCCGGACCTTTTTTCAGTGCATTCCGATAGCGTTTGATTTCCTCAAAAAACAACTGACCTTTTTCAGATCGTTTTGGAATGACAAGGCTGAGGCCAAACATCATCAAAGAGAAAATTAAACCGATCAGTCCAACAGGCCCGGATAAAGCGATCACGATAACAAAGCCGGTCAGCATGGGAAGCTGAGC
>JASCXY010000214.1 GCA_030012235.1 Balneolaceae bacterium ANBcel3
TATTCGGATACTGTAAAACCCATTCAGAATACCCGACAACTTTTCAAGCCTATTCGAGGGGGGTACCGTCAAATCACTGATAGTTTGCGAGTTATTGAGCATGCGTAATTTTCTGCGACCAACATTTTGGATGTCCAGGGGCATATTCTTTACCCTTTTACCAAGCCAAATTTGCTCCGTCTGTTTTGATCCGAAAGATACAATCATGATCCTATACGTTAGTAACGCTAAAGATAAGTATCTGTTTGGACCAATTCAAATTTTTCGTTTAATCACAAACAAGTCTTCAGGTATTGGGCGAAAATGTTTAGGGGATGAAGGAGGGGTAACGCTCCATAACAGATATTCATCAGGCTTTAAGAGATATGATTCAAATAAGCCAATCCACCTTTATCGTCCATAATCATCCTGAAGGCGCACAATATCGTCCTCATCGGATGGGTTGTCAGGATCCGTATGTCGCCATATTTCAGCAACAATGCCCCATTCGTCTGTTCCAATCAACCGGTGTCTTTCTCCTTTTTCCAGTTCTATAATGGTACCTTTTTCCATGATTTCAGGAGCCTTCTCTTCGTCAGAGTCACTGATGGCAACGGCAGCCTTTCCACCGATAACTTTCCATATTTCCGAGCGCCGGAAATGGTATTGCCAGGACAATCTTTTTTCCGGTGCTACCAACAGAATTTTCGGGCTAAGTTTTTTGAAACCTGAGAAGTCATCCAGGCTCAAATGAGGAAAAAAAGTGGTAATAAAAACTTCTGCATCCGATTCTTCTATCACAAAAAAACCACCCCAGGGGCGTTCATCGTCTTTACCGGCAATCTTTAAACCAAGTTGTACCAGGTAAGATTCAATGTGTTGAAAAAGTTCGTCTTTTTCTGTTTCTGCAGAAAAATCCAGTTCAATTTTTGTCATTTTTTCTTCTGTTAAATATTCTCTGCCCATCCTTCATATAATAAAGACAGGCTACTATTTACATTCTTAGATTCTTTTATCTGTTCCGTGTACTTCCGGAATAAGAGTAACCCTTATCCATAAGGTTGCACATCCGGATCCAGACGTCGGATCAGAGCTATCATTTCATCTTTTTTCTCTTCCACAAGCTTGTAATCACCCCTGGATTCCACATTTAACCTCAGCAGAGGTTCTGTATTGGAGACCCTCAGACTTGCTCGCCATTGGTCAAACTCCACATTCAGTCCATCCGGGAAAGAGATTTCGCCTCCATGATCATCGTAGTGTTCTGCTAAGCTTCTGACCAGAGAGATCGGATCCACCTTCAACTTAAAGTTTAGTTCACCGCTGACCGGGTAGTTTCTGAATGCTTCATCAACATAAGCGGACAACGGGTCATTGTTCTCACTTAGAAGCTCGAGAACCAAAAGAAATGGAAGCAAGCCGGAATCACAATACCAAAAATCCTTAAAGTAATGATGAGCGGACATTTCACCGGCATACACCGCATCTTGTTCGCGCATTTTTGTTTTGATATATGCATGTCCTGTTTTGCTCATAACCGGCTGCCCCCCGGATGATTGCACCACCTCAATGGTATGCCAGGTCAGTCGCGGGTCATGCACAATTTTTGCACCCGGGTATTTAGTCAAGATTTGGCGAGCCAGTAAACCCACTAAATAATATCCTTCAATAAACCGGCCATTTTCATCAAAGAAAAAACACCGGTCAAAGTCTCCGTCGAAGGCCACTCCAAGATCGGCTTTTTTTTCAACTACTTCATGCGATGTCTCTTTTCTTCGTTCAGGCAATAGAGGGTTTGGAACACCATTCGGGAAGTTTCCGTCTGGTTGATCAAAAATCGGATAGATCGTACATGGGAGTTTTTTTGCCAGTTTTTTAATTACCGGCCCGGCAGCACCATTTCCTGAGTTTACAACAACTTTCAGATTTGGATCTACCTTTCCCTTTAGCATATCTAACATATACGTAAGGAACTCTTCACTTATGTCCTCTTTTGTGATGGTTCCATTTCTTTCGGATTTCTTTCCATCGATATGTTTGAATGGTCCTTCTGAGGCAACCAACTTCTTAATTTCATTGAGCCCTGTGTCCGGACCAACGGGCCGGGCCCCATCCATTACCATTTTACAGCCGTTATATTCTTTTGGATTATGACTGGCTGTAATCATAATTCCGCCATCGGTTTTATGTCTGCCAGTAGCATAGTAAACCATTTCAGAACCACAAAGACCGATATTCACCACATCGACTCCGGAATCCGACAATCCTGCCTCAAGAGCTTCGGCTAATTCTTCGCTGGATAGCCTGGCATCGTAGCCTATAACCACTTTCTTCGGTTGGAAAATGGTTGCGTAGGCTTTTCCTGTCAAATACATAAATTGAGCATTGATTTGAAGAGGATATACTCCCCGTACATCATACGCTTTAAACGCTGATACATCCATAATGTCCTTCCATTATAATGGTAAATAAAAAATCAGGCCTGCCAGGTAAAGGCGGCTCACTCTTCCTTCTCGAAATGAGACTTTCGTTCGAAGGTGCTTGTGCCTGATTTCTGTTTCTTTAGTAACAAATCCGGTAGTGGGGCAAAAGAGCTGTATAGAGGAAAAGCCGCAACTCCCAGTGCGGCTGCATCATATCCGGCCGATGCTATTCGAAAATCCGGCCGGGTGGCCTTTCTGTCTACTCTCAACCCCGGCAGTGTCTGATGCAGATATTGAATCATATCCTGCACAATGTTATCCGGAAGATGTCCTCCAAAAAATATGACTTCCGGATCCAGTAAATATTCAACCGACAACATAAGGGGTGCCAGTTTCTTTTTTGCGGTATCAAGCCATGCAAGTAAAGCCGGATGTTTCTCCGTATATAATTGAGCCATGGTTTCCGATGATCTTAGTAGCTCTTTTTCCGGAAAAATGGAGCGCACCAATTCCGGAATTCTGAAAAACGCTCCTACATGGTCATTTTCAACTGACTGCTCCGTCTCTGACAGTTGGGAGGATGGAAAATACCCCAATTCGCCGGCATTTCCAGTATCTCCGGCATACAATTGCCCGTTTACTACAATTCCGCCTCCAAGTCCTGCGCCCAAATATACATAGAAAAACGAAGGGATATGTCGGGCACTACCAAACCATAACTCTCCCATGGCTGCGGCGGACGCGTTGTTTTTCAGAACTACCGGCAAACCCAGTCGTTCTTCCAGTTCATGTACAACGGGAACATTGCTCCAGGATGGCATGGCTTGCGGACTCACCACATTGGCAAATTCACTACCTTTGCTGGCCGCCATCGGACCAGGAAGTGCAACACCAACACCCCATATCTTTTTAATATCAATTTTTTGTAGAGAGATAAGCTGATGGATGGTTCTCTCCATCATATCCATCGTTGTATTGGGATCCGGGTAATCCAGTTCAAATTGACTCCTTTGACAGATTTCACCACCTAGATTCAGCATAACTGCTGTCATATGGTGTTTATCCACATCCAATCCAATAGAATATGCTGCAGAGTAGTTGACTTTCAGGCGAATGGAAGGAGCGCCTCTGCCCGGCTGATGTTTGGAATCCTCTAAAACCAGTCCGGCTTCCATCAACTTTTTGGTAATATTGGTTACGGTCTGAGCCGTCAATTGCGTTTTTTTGGCAATATCCACCCTGGACAAAGGCCCATAAAGCCGGATCGTCTCTAATACGATCCGGTTATTATAAGAATTCGCATATTGCAAGTTGGTTCCTACCAGCATACATATCCAGCTATAAGTTCAAAGTAAAAAAAGACTCTCAGCAAAATAGAGTTATTTCCAAAACCGACCTACTCTTGATCTCTGCGTTCATCAAGTTCTCTGGTTATCAGTTCCATGGTTTTTGCATCCAGCTTATAAGCATAAATAAACCATGCCGATATCAGTGCTCCGGCAGCCGGAATGAAGCTCATTAATGTACGAATTCCGGTCATTGTAGTTTCAGACTGATCAACACCAGCCTGATAGCCAAAAATGGCCAACATATATCCAATAAGCGCAGAACCCAGCGTCCATCCAAACTTCTGTGAAGTAGTATACGAAGAAAAAATAAGCCCGGTGGCCCTTCTTCCCTTTTTCCATTCATTATAATCGGCCGCATCGGCATACATTGAAATGAGTATTGGAAGAATCAGGCCGGCATTGAAACTGATGACTACCTGGAAAAT
>JASCXY010000215.1 GCA_030012235.1 Balneolaceae bacterium ANBcel3
GATATTCTGGTTTGTTACGATGACCTCAATTTACCCACCGGAAAGATTCGCCTCCGTCCGGATGGGCGGGCCGCCGGCCATAACGGAATCCAAAGCATCATCGACCATCTTAAAACCGAGAATTTTCCCCGCCTGCGCTTTGGAATCGGAAATGACTTCAATCGCGGACAACAGTCCGATTACGTTCTCTCTCCTTTCAATGACAACGAAGAAGAAGCGGTTGAACAAGGACTCCAGCATGCTCATGATGCCGTTCTGTGCTATCTTCGGGAAGGCATTCGTCGTGCTATGAATGATTTTAACTGACCAAAAAGTTTTTTTCTCACACAATAACGTTACTGATTCACATAAATAACCGGAAACATGGATACAATCATTTACCTGATACCCATTGCAGGTATCATTGGACTGCTTTTCACCTACCTGAAATCGCAGTGGGTTAACAAACAGGAAGTTGGAACTGAAAAAATGGCCCGTATTGCCGGCCACATTCAAGCCGGTGCGATGGCTTTTCTAAAGGCGGAATACCGGGTTCTATTCTTCTTCGTAATCCTGGTCGCCATTTTACTGGGTGTACAGGGCTCATTGACAGAGGGATCCTCCCCTCTCATCGCGCTTTCATTTGTAGTCGGGGCGTTATGTTCCGGACTGGCCGGCTTTATCGGAATGAAAGTCGCTACCAAAGCTAATGTCCGTACCGCAAACGCTGCCAGAAAAAGCCTCGGCAACGCACTTAATGTTGCTTTCTCGGGTGGTTCTGTAATGGGACTCGGAGTAGTCGGACTTGGTGTTCTTGGCCTCGGCCTTCTTTTCTGGATATATACATCCATGTATGGTTTTGCTGCCTCCAACACCGTTGATGTCAACATGCAGCAAACACTGGCGGAAATTATCACCATCATTACCGGATTTTCCTTTGGCGCTTCTTCAATTGCTCTGTTTGCGCGTGTTGGAGGAGGTATCTATACCAAAGCAGCCGATGTTGGTGCCGACCTTGTTGGTAAAGTTGAAGCCGGAATTCCTGAAGATCACCACCTCAACCCGGCAACCATTGCCGATAACGTAGGTGATAACGTGGGTGATGTCGCCGGTATGGGTGCCGACCTTTTTGAATCTTTTGTTGGCTCTATCATCAGTGCCATGGTTCTGGGTGCTGTCTTTATGGGCTCTCAGGTATTTGTTGAAGAAGCCGCTTTCGGTAATATGACCGGTGTAGTTTTACCACTTGTTCTGGCCGCTACCGGTATTCTTGTTTCCATTATCGGAACCTATTTTGTACGAGTCAAAGAAGGAGGAAATCCTCAAAATGCTCTGAATATTGGAGAAATCGTATCGGCGGGTGTCATGCTGGTTGCCTTTTACTTCCT
Organism: Balneolaceae bacterium ANBcel3; assembly: GCA_030012235.1. Lineage (GTDB taxonomy): Bacteria > Bacteroidota > Rhodothermia > Balneolales > Natronogracilivirgulaceae > JASCXY01. The sequence continues at coordinate 1,368 of JASCXY010000215.1, forward strand.
TATCAGCTGGATGCTTCCTTCAAGCTGGTCTTACCAGGATATTCTTTATGGTGAGGAACGTGTAATCACTTCAAACGGGGTCTTTTTTGCAACCATCATCGGTCTTCTTGCCGGGTTGCTGATCGGATTTGTTACTGAATACTATACTGGTTTTGGCAAAAAGCCTGTAGAAAATATCGCAAAACAGTCTATTACCGGTGATGCCACCAATATCATCGCCGGATTGGGCGTAGGTATGCTCTCTACCGGAATCCCGGTTCTTATTATTGCCATTTCCATCATGTCTGCATTCCATTTCGCCGGCCTCTACGGTATTGCTATCGCGGCTGTGGGAATGCTTGCAAATACCGGTATACAGCTTGCCGTTGATGCTTATGGTCCCATCGCTGACAATGCCGGTGGTATCGCTGAAATGTCTGAACTTCCTCCTGAAGTTCGTGAAAAAACCGATCAGCTTGATGCCGTTGGTAATACCACCGCTGCTATTGGTAAAGGTTTTGCCATCGGTTCGGCGGCACTCACCGCTCTTGCCCTCTTTGGTGCTTACATGACAGCAGCCGGAATTCAGTCTATTGACATTTCCCAGGCTCCGGTAATGGCCGGACTCTTTGTTGGTGGTATGCTGGCATTTGTATTCTCATCGCTTTCCATGGGTGCTGTGGGACGTGCTGCCATGTCCATGATTCAGGAAGTACGCCGACAGTTCAAAGATATCCCGGCTTTAAAAAACGCTCTGGAAGTTATGCGTAAATACGACGGTAAAAGCCAAAGCGAATGGACAGAAGAAGACAAGGAAATCTTTTCAAAAGCGGATGAGGCTGCTGAATACGGCCGATGTGTTGAGATTTCAACAAAAGCCGCTATCCGGGAAATGGTTCTGCCCGGCTTGCTTGCCATTGCAGTACCTGTAGCCGTTGGCTTCATCTTCGGCCCACAGGCTCTCGGCGGACTCCTTGCCGGTGTTACGGTATCAGGGGTTCTCATGGCCATTTTCCAGGCGAATGCAGGCGGCGCATGGGATAATGCCAAGAAAATGATTGAAGCCGGAATCACTATCGACGGAACAACGTATAAAAAAGGTTCCGATGCGCATAAAGCAGCCGTTACCGGTGATACTGTTGGTGATCCTTTAAAAGACACTTCCGGGCCGTCGCTCAATATTCTTATTAAGCTTATTTCTGTCGTGGCACTGGTTATCGCAACGGCTATATAAGTTATTATTTCATCGTCGGTGAAACTTTACACCGGCGATGTGAGTATACTAAAGCCCCGATGATTTCGGGGCTTTTTTTTTTGTAACTAATTGATGATATATTGCGACATACTAAACTAAGTTAATACGTTTTATAAGGAGGTTTTATGGAAGAGTCCAAAGTGGATATGTTTATAATGTCGAATTCAAAATATTTTGAACCGGCTCATATAATGCCTATCAAGGAGGCCCTGAAAAAAAGAGATGACAGCTATTTTACAAAGGTACAGATCTTAGGTTTTAAAGATCCTGTCATTTGCCTTGTCATTTCTCTACTCGCGGGCCCTCTTGGAGTGGATCGTTTTTATGTTGGAGATGTTGGCCTTGGCATTGCCAAATTGCTCACGTGTGGTGGACTTGGAATCTGGACCATCGTTGATTATTTCCTGATCATGGGAAGAGCCCGGGAAGTGAACTACGAAAAAATGCGAGTGGCTTTATATTGACCTTCTCCTGAAACCCTTGATTTCCCCTTCTACGTTCTACAGGTTTTTTAGTGCACTGTCTGTTGCAGCCTATATCTGGGTGGCTTTTCTTTGGTTTGCCGGGTCTGATAAAACGACCATAACTCTTTGCCCTGTTAAACTAAGTACCGGCTATCCTTGTCCCTCGTGTGGAACGAGTACTTCGGTATTGCTTCTGCTTAAGGGTGAGATGATACCCGCACTGTTGGCCAATCCCCTGGGATATTTGGCTTTTGCACTAATGGTCTTTATCCCTTTATGGTTATTGTTTGATCTTTTCTTTAAAAAGACCTCACTTTACCATATTTTTTTCTATGCAGAACGTATCATCAAAGAAAACAAAGGACTACTTTTCCTTTTTATTTTACTGATTGTCGTAAACTGGCTTTGGAACCTTTATAAAGCCTGGTAATCATGACGAGCCTATGTTACGTAAAAAACCTTTCCTGTATGAACCGGATGAAACAGAAAAAGAGAATGCATCCAACAGCTATCTGATGTCTCTGATCGCGCTAATGGTTGGCCTTCCCTTACCTGTTATCAACCTGATTGCAACCGGCATCTTTTATGTGGCTCACCGAAAAGGACGGCTGTTCACCCGATGGCACTGCACTCAGGCCATGCTTTCCCAGTTTATGCTGTTCTTCATCAATTTGGGTACCATTGGATGGATTTTTCTTATCATTTCCAATTACACCGATCTGAGCAACTACTTCATAGCTTACGTACTGGTAGCTCTTGTCATCAATCTTGCAGAGTTTATCATGACCATCTATTCTGCAACGGTGATCAGAAAAGGGACGCACGTTGAATGGTGGTTTCTGGGAGACCTTACAAATCAACTTGTACTAAAAGACGACCATCCTGCGGATTCCCATACACCTCTTTCATGAAAAAAATAGCTCTTCAATTTTTTATCTCAATCTTTGTTTTGTTCGCTCTGGTTCTCCTGATCGGCCAGATTTCTTTTGTTGATGAAGAAAAGATTGAAACACTGACGCATGAAACCCGTGAAAAACTGGGCCAAACGCTTTTAAAGGGCCTCCATCACCAATACTCTCC
>JASCXY010000216.1 GCA_030012235.1 Balneolaceae bacterium ANBcel3
CGGATATGTTTAGTACCCGGGCTCCACAAAAGATTCAAACACAAAGAAAACTACGCTTCTCGGCCTTCTTTATATTCAAAGTAATCAAAATCAGCCGGCTGACGCCTGCCAGAGAGATCCTGGCAACATATTCCGACAAATGCACCGGTAAAGTGTGCATCTCCTCCACCCTCACCATATTCATCCGAGAGGGTACTGGCATCAAAATCGATGCCCACCTCGTTCCAGTTTTTCCCGTCCTCTGACCAGGAAAAACGCAGTTTGTCGTACTCGACCCGGGCTCGCAGATGAATCTGCCCCTCACTGCTTACAGGAATTTTTTCCTGCAAAGGAAAATCAAAAGCTCCTTCATGACAAGTAATCAAATCCAGGCACTTGCCCAGTTCTTCGTCCAACGTGACGTGGAAATTGTAGAACGTCAGATTGTCATACATACATACGATACCGGCCATTTGCTGGAAGGTATCCGGTTCAAACTCAACCCCTGCTTGTGCAGTATAGAAAAAGGATTGCTGTCTTCGAGCCAAAAGGGTTTGTTTATGATGCGAACTCAGCGACTCTCCCCCATACAGGCGTAAAAAGCCCGGTCGGTCGGTCAGTGAATACTGGTCGCTGATATCCACCCTCAAAGACTGAAAATTGATATTCAGTTTATCGGTATCAAAATCATCTCTGGCAGGTTCTTTCTCCCATTTGTGTTCAGGTAAGCCCGGGCCTTCTACTTCCACTTTGGGCTCATTGGAGCCATCCACCAGTCTGAGCCATCCTTCCTCATCCCATGTAACCTTTTGAAGGGCGGTTTCCCGGCCCATTGGACATCGGCCTCTGGTTGGCATACGTCTGCCGCAAAGATGCGCAAGATACCAGTCTCCTTTTTGCGTTTGCACAAGAGAAGCATGGCCGGCACGCTGAAGCTCCAGTTCAGGATTATCATATGAAGTAAGCATTGGGTTTTTCGGATCCAGTTCATACGGTCCGTCAATGTTTTTCGATCGGGCCATAGTAACCGCATGTCTCAAAACCGTTCCGCCTTCTGCTGTCATAAGATGATAATAGCCACCGTGCTTATAAATATGCGGAGCCTCTACCTTTCCAATTTTACTGCCTTTGAAAATATTTTTAATTGGACCAACCAGTTTCTTTTCTTCGGGAGAATACTCCTGCAATAAAATTCCGGCAAAGGGATGCTTGCCCTTTCTATGATCCCAAACCATGTTTACAAACCACTTCCTTCCGTCATCGTCATGAAAAAGAGAAGGATCAAATCCAGAGCTATTCATATAGATGGGCTCGGACCAGTCACCGGTAATATCATCGGTGGTAACCATATAGTTATGTGCGTCCTTGTACTCACCTCTGAACGTTTTTACATCGGTATAAATCAGATAAAACGTGCCGTTATCATAGGAGAGGCATGGTGCCCAAACGCCACAGGAGTTTGGATTTCCAGCCATATTCAGCTGGGAAGTCCTGTTCAACGGCCTTGTCAAAAGCCTCCAGTTGACCAGGTCTTTTGAATGATGAATTTGTACACCGGGAAACCATTCGAATGTAGAGACTGCGATATAATAGTCGTCGCCAACACGTATAATCGATGGATCCGGATTAAAACCGGGCAGAATGGGATTTTTAATATTCATAATATTTTGTTCACTTATAAATTTTTCGGTAATTCAACTATAATAATTCCTGTGGACCTCAACTTTGCGCAACGAGCTTGCCAAATTTTCCTCAATTATAGAACAAAATACATATAAATAATCTTTTTGCGAAAAAAAAACCGATTGGTTTTACTTTTGAACAATCTGCACAAGCATACTCATCTAACCCACTACGAATAATACACTTAAACCTATACCCACTTTCGTTTTTCGCCTACTGTGTTCTTATAGCCTTATCATACCACAGACCTTTAACACGGCATGTATATCCCCTCTTTGGCAAAAGTGACTTTTATCATATTCGGAGTCAGATTTTGCCCATCATCCTACGTAATTTCCCAGTCCCTTTTTATCCGTCATAATTATATATCAACCAGGCGACCAACACAGAGAAAATGCCGAAAAATAGTGTAGTTTTAACTACGGTTAAGGCATCTACATTCGTAAATAAAGCCATCAGTAAGAAAAAGCCAAGAAAGCATGTGGTTATCAGAAAGCCCCAATAGCAGGATTTATACACTTTCTCTGTTTGGTAGTTCCCCAGAACTACCTTTTTCAAACGCTCATCCGAATTTACTTTGGCCCACATTTTTCCAAGTGTGAATGCATTAACTGCACAAAGGACTACATTGACACAACCAATCAATATTAATAAGCTTAGTAAAACAAAGTTATCGATTACATCCCATATCAGAAAAGTTCCAAACCAAATTACCCAACCAAATGTAACCCATTTAAACAGTTCGTATTTTATACGCTGTGATTTAAAAATCAGTGATGTCTCCATAGCTTTTTTGATGAATGGTTCGCTGTTTAAAAAAAATTATAGCTAAATTTGAATGACTTCCCCCTACACTTCCTCAGTCTACTATTTCTCTTATGTATATGATGTCCAATGATATATATTTTCATATACTACTGCAAGAGTTCTATTCATTAACTTTTTTTATATTTGTGCCTGCACGCGATTTTATCCTTTTACTTTAATCCGTTTATAATATGCCATCTTTTGACATCGTCAACGAAATAGATCCCCAGGAAGTAGAAAATTCAGTACATAACACGCTCAAAGAGGTATCCACACGATACGACTTTAAAGGGCTTCACACCGAGCTTTCCTACAATAGCAAGGCCGGAACCATACATCTTCTTGCTGCAGAAAGTATGAAAATGAAGGCTGTTCGGGAAATGTTGAATAAGCATATGATAAAGCGTGGCCTGAATCCAAAAGTACTGGAATATGGAAATGAAGAGGGAACCAGTTCAGGGGCTCTCAAACAAAATGCTTCACTGAAGGTGGGTATCAATCGTGATACAGCAAAAAAAATCGTTAAAGAAATAAAAAATCTTAAGTTGAAAGTGCAGCCAGCTATCCAGGAAGACAAGCTCAGGGTAACGGGAAAAAAAATAGACGAACTTCAGGATGTGATCCAGTTTTTAAAAACCAAAGATTTTGGAGTTCCACTTCAGTTCGTCAATATGAAGTCGTAACGTGTCCGAAAAGGTTGTCATCTGAGCCAGATCTGCCAATAGAGATAGGTCAGTGCAAACAGAGTGAGGAAAAGAAGACAGGCCCAGGAAAAAATTCTTGCAGGAATACCGGGCTTTGCTTCTTCGGATATTCCTTTTCCGGTAATGAGTTTGAAATTAAAAAAGGCGAGAACCGGAGCCGCTAAAAAAGATAACCCGGCGGCGAAATCTACCAGGGTAGTAAAGGAAACGGTTAAGTAAAACAACAGCAACAGAGCCACCGAAGGAATCAAAATCAGAGAAATTCTGTAGATTCCATGGCTGGATATAGAATCCTTTATCCCGGACTCCTTCCAAAGTTCGCTCATTACCCGAGGATATGCATCTGTGACCGCCAATGTAGTGCTGAACATGGTAATAAAAGCGGCAATGGAGATAAGGGGAACACTCCAGGAACCCAACGTCTGCCCATACATTTCAATAAGTTGCGCAGAAAACAGCACGCTGGAAGCTGAGAACTCTTCCGAATGTCCGAACATGACCAGCGCACCGAGCAGAAAAAACAAAAATCCGACAAAAGCAGCGGCTATATATCCGACGTTAAAATCAATGTTTACACCACGAAGAGTTGACAGAGCTCCTGTTTGTTTTGATTTTTCCCGGGTCCAGATAGAATGCCAGACTGCCGCATCCAGTGGAATAGGCATCCAACCCATAAAAGCAATGATGAAAGCAATACCGGCAAGATTCCAATAGGAGGGGGTATCGGCACGAAGAACATCAACAGGGTTGTTTTTAGAAAGTGCCATCAATACAGCAAGGAGCGTACAAATGGTCAGCAGTGAAATAATAATTTTCATGCTTCGATCCAGTCCCGGGTATCTACCCGCCAGTAGAAGAACGATACACGCCGCCAGAATAAACACACTCCAAACAAACATAGTCCAACCGGTACCAAACAGATGCTCCGCCAGTCCTGCTGTAACGATGGTT